>NZ_QUDZ01000019.1:0-800 GCF_003477765.1 Eubacterium sp. AF34-35BH | reverse complement strand
AAAACAACTAGAAAAGAAACAACAACAGAAACAGTAACAGAATCAGGAACAACAACTGAAGCAACAACATCAGATAATACATCGGATTCAGCAGGTATCACTACAGAAGAAAAAAATACAGGTGACAATGCCACGGGAAGTGATGACAACACAAGTCAGACTAATACGACAAATAATAACGCAACAGATGAAGGTATAACATCTTCAGGTCAGAATAATGGTGGCAGTACAAGCGAGAATATAACAAATGTAAATACATCAGATGCCCATGTAACAGAAACTAAGACAATGGTTACTGACGAGAGTGTTACAACAGAACCGTTACATACAATAATAACAGCAAGTACGACAGACAAAATCACAAAAATAACTAAAAAGGTAAGAGTGAAGTCTACCAAAGTAAAAAAAGCAACTAAGAAGAAAAACTCAAAAAAGGTTTATTTGAAGTTTAAGAAAGTTAGCAGTGCACAAAAGTACCAGATTCAGATTTCAGTAAGCAAAAAGTTCAAAAAGAAAATAATTAACAAAAAAGTAAACAGTAAGAAAATAAGCAAAAACTCAAAAACAGTAAAATTTGTATTAAAAAATAAGAAGCTCAAGAACTGGAAAAAACTCTATGTTAGAATTAGAGCTATCAAGGTAGTAAAAAATAGAAAATATTATAGCAAGTGGAGCAAGCCTAAGAAAATAAAGATAGTGAGAAAGTAAAGGAGAGAACATGAAAGAATTTTCAAAGAAATTTTTTATATACATATTGACGCTTACATTGTTGGTAGGCACATTCACATGTGTTACTACAG
>NZ_QUDZ01000018.1:0-3147 GCF_003477765.1 Eubacterium sp. AF34-35BH | reverse complement strand
TACATTCAAAACCACACACTGAAAAATTTCACATCCGGAGATAACTCCTCTTTCCTTCCTTCATGGATAAGCCCTCGACCTATTAGTATCAGTCAGCTGCATGCATTACTGCACTTCCACCTCCGACCTATCAACCTTGTAGTCTTCAAGGGGTCTTAATTCTTACGAATGGGATATCTCATCTTGAGGGGGGCTTCACGCTTAGATGCCTTCAGCGTTTATCCCGTCCCGACTTGGCTACCCTGCGATGCATTTGGTAATGCAACAGGTACACCAGAGGTCAGTCCATCCCGGTCCTCTCGTACTAAGGACAGCTCCTCTCAAATATCCTACGCCCACGCCGGATAGGGACCGAACTGTCTCACGACGTTCTGAACCCAGCTCGCGTACCGCTTTAATGGGCGAACAGCCCAACCCTTGGGACCTACTACAGCCCCAGGATGCGATGAGCCGACATCGAGGTGCCAAACCACTCCGTCGATGTGAACTCTTGGGAGTGATAAGCCTGTTATCCCCAGGGTAGCTTTTATCCGTTGAGCGATGGCAATCCCACTTTATACCACCGGATCACTAAGTCCTACTTTCGTACCTGCTCCACCCGTCGGTGTCACAGTCAAGCTCCCTTATGCCTTTGCACTCTGCGAATGGTTTCCGACCATTCTGAGGGAACCTTTGAGCGCCTCCGATACTCTTTCGGAGGCGACCGCCCCAGTCAAACTCCCCACCTGACATTGTCCACCAGCCGGATAACGGCTGCATGTTAGAAACCCAATACTGCAAGGGTGGTATCCCAAGGGTGACTCCACGAAAACTGGCGTTCCCGTTTCCTAGTCTCCCACCTATCCTGTACATACAATATCGAATCCCAGTATCAAGCTAGAGTAAAGCTCCATGGGGTCTTTCCGTCCTGGCGCAGGTAACCAGCATCTTCACTGGTACTTCAATTTCACCGGATGCATTGTTGAGACAGTGCCCAAATCATTACGCCTTTCGTGCGGGTCGGAACTTACCCGACAAGGAATTTCGCTACCTTAGGACCGTTATAGTTACGGCCGCCGTTTACTGGGGCTTAAATTCAAAGCTTCGCATTCGCTAACCTCTCCTCTTAACCTTCCAGCACCGGGCAGGCGTCAGCCCATATACATCACCTTACGGTTTCGCATAGACCTGTGTTTTTGCTAAACAGTTGCTTGGGCCAATTCTCTGCGGCCTACCTTCGTAGGCACCCCTTATCCCGAAGTTACGGGGCCATTTTGCCGAGTTCCTTAACAATGCTTCTTCCGTCGGCCTTAGGATTCTCTCCTCATCCACCTGTGTCGGTTTACGGTACGGGTACAATATACACAATAGCGGCTTTTCCTGACAGCCAGCTCACCAGCTTCGCTACTTATAACTTCGCTACACATCACGTCTTCAGATTGTAAGGCGGATTTGCCTGCCTTACTCCTACCTCGCTTGTACCGGTCTTTCCATTCCCGGCTCTGGCTTTCTGTCTGTGTCCCCACAGTTCTGATATATTGTAGTACAGGAATATCAACCTGTTATCCATCGACTACGTCTTTCGACCTCGCCTTAGGCCCCGACTAACCCAGGGCAGATCAGCTTTACCCTGGAAACCTTAGATATTCGGCCGTGAGGATTCTCACCTCACTCTCGCTACTCATTCCGGCATTCTCTCTTCTTAGCAATCCACTGCTCCTTTCGGTACAGCTTCGTCTCGCTAACAATGCTCCTCTACCAATGATAAATCATTCCTCAGCTTCGGTGTAGTGTTTAGCCCCGGACATTTTCGGCGCAGGACCTCTCGACTAGTGAGCTATTACGCACTCTTTGAATGTATGGCTGCTTCTAAGCCAACATCCTAGTTGTCTTCGAAATCCCACATCCTTTTCCACTTAACACTCACTTTGGGACCTTAGCTGGAGGTCTGGGCTGTTTCCCTTTTGACTACCCAACTTATCTCGTGCAGTCTGACTCCCAATCATCATCTTAACGGCATTCGGAGTTTGATAATCTTCGGTAAGCTTTGACGCCCCCTAGGATATTCAGTGCTCTACCTCCGCAAGACTAAATTGAGGCTAGCCCTAAAGCTATTTCGAGGAGAACCAGCTATCTCCGGGTTCGATTGGAATTTCTCCGCTACCCACACCTCATCACCACCCTTTTCAACGGATGTGTGTTCGGACCTCCATTGCCTTTTACGGCAACTTCATCCTGGACATGGGTAGGTCACCCGGTTTCGGGTCTACTCCTACTGACTATGGCGCCCTGTTAAGACTTGGTTTCCCTTCGGCTCCATACCTTTGGTACTTAACCTCGCCAGTAAGCGTAACTCGCCGGACCGTTCTACAAAAAGTACGCGGTTCTGCATACAAAGCAGTTCCACAGCTTGTAAACACAGGGTTTCAGGTTCTCTTTCACTCCCCTCCCGGGGTTCTTTTCACCTTTCCTTCACAGTACTATGCGCTATCGGTCACTAAGGAGTATTTAGCCTTGGGGGGTGGTCCCCCCGACTTCCCACAAGGTTCCACGTGTCTCGTGGTACTTCGGATTCCGCTCGCTCTCTTAAGGTTTCGAATACGGGGCTTTCACCCTCTCTGGCTGGCTTTCCCAATACCATTCTTCTACCCGCTAAGTCACTTGGTGCGGTCCATAACCCCGGATTGCACGCAATCCGGTTTAGGCTCTTTCCATTTCGCTCGCCGCTACTTTGGAAATCGATGTTTCTTTCTTTTCCTCCGGCTACTTAGATGTTTCAGTTCACCGGGTTCCCTCTGCATGGCTATGTATTCACCATGCAGTAACCGGAGTTTTTCCGGTTAGGTTTCCCCATTCAGATATCTACGGATCATTGGATATTTGCTCCTAACCGTAGCTTTTCGCAGCTTATCACGTCTTTCTTCGGCTCTTAGTGCCAAGGCATCCACCCTGCGCTCTTATTAGCTTAACCATTTACCTGTTGTATAGCGTTACAACAGTGGTCGGTTTGAGTTTAACTCTTAAATAAGATCGTCTCTTATCTGTGTTTGTTATTTCTTTATCGCATCTTTCGATGCGCCTCGGATGTCTTGAAATTGGCATGAACATAAATTTCTTTATGTCATTTATTTCGTTTATTTCTCAGTATGTAGTTTTCAATGTACAATT
>NZ_QUDZ01000017.1:0-3849 GCF_003477765.1 Eubacterium sp. AF34-35BH | reverse complement strand
TTCGATTCCGGTCACCGGCATAAGAGATATCACCTATGTGATATCTCTTTTTTTGTACTCAAAAATAGAACAAAAAAGAGGAGGAATAATGAAGAAAATTTCTAATTATATATTTGAACATAAAGGAAAATATCTTTTAGCAATTACTTCAATGATTATAGCTGTAACGCTTGATTTAATGTCTCCACAGTTTACAAAACATATCATAGACGATGTAATTGTAGGAAAAAATATTGCAGAGTTAAAATATTTGCTTTTAGGTATTTTTCTAATTGGCGTGGGAAGATGTATATTTCAATACATTAAAGAATACACCTTTGATTGTCTTGGCTCGGATATTGGAAGTTCCATGCGTAAGGATCTTTTTGTACGTATTCAGAACTTAAGTGAAGATTTTTTTGACAAAACTGATACAGGGGAATTAATGTCTAGAGTTAAGGATGACATTGATAAAATCTGGGATGGGCTTAGTTATGTTAGTATGTTGTTAATCGAGGTGGTAATACATACGACAATTGTTTTATTTTGTATGTATAGAATCAATGTGAAGTTGGCAATAATCCCAACACTTGCCATGATTTTTTGCGGATGTATTGCAGTAATTATGGAAAGAAAGTTAGGGGCAGTTTATGAAGAAATTAGTGAAGAAAATGCAGAATTAAATACAGTTGCAGAAGAAAATTTTGCAGGAGTAAGAACGGTAAAAGCTTTTGCGAGAGAAAAATATGAAATCAAAAAATTTTTATCTCATAATAATAAATACTATGAACTTAACATGAAACAATCAAAAGTTTTCGTGAAATATTATCCATTTTTTTCGGTTGTTACAAAAATACTTCCGCTATTAACATTGTTAGTAGGTGGAAAAATAGTTATTGACGGAAATTTGTCAATTGGCTCGTTAAGTGCAATGGTAGAGTATTCAAATAATATAGTTTGGCCAATGGAAATGTTAGGTTGGCTTACTAACAGTTTTTCGTCAGCTATTGCGTCAAATAAAAAAATCAAAAAAATTTATAAAGAAAAATCATCAATTAAAGAAATAAATAATCCCGTTGTGCTTGAAAAAGTAAAGGGAAGAGTTACTTTTGAAAATGTCTCATTTAAGAAAAATGAAAGTAGTAATATTTTGGAAAATGTCAGCTTTGATTTAAATCCTGGTAAAACATTAGGTATTATGGGCGAAACAGGATCCGGTAAAAGTACAATTATTAATTTGCTTTTAAGATTCTATGATGTTACCCAGGGAAGTATAAAATTAGATGGAGTTGATATACGCAACCTTACCATTAAACAACTTAGGGGGAGTATTGCTCCGGTAATGCAGGATGTTTTTCTATTTTCAGATACAATTAATGAGAATATAAAATTAGGAAAGAAGAATGAATTAGATGCTGAAGAAATAAAGTTAGCGGCCAATAATGCACAGGTTAGTGAATTTGTAGAGAGATTAGAACAACAATATGAAACAGTAATTGGGGAAAGAGGCGTAGGTTTGTCTGGTGGACAAAAACAAAGAATTAGTATAGCCAGAGCTTTTGCCAAAGATAAACCAATACTTATTTTAGACGATTCTACATCGGCGTTAGATACAGAAACAGAGCAGAAAATACAGAAAGTATTAGAAAAGTATAATGATATTACTAAAATAATAATTACCCATAGAATTAGTGCTGTAAAAAATGCAGATGAAATAATAGTCTTAGAGAACGGTAAAATAAGTGAAAAAGGAAAACATGATTCTTTAATAAAAAAGAAAGGCTTATATTACGAAACTTATTTATCTCAATATGGAACAATAAATTAATAGAAAGGAAAAGTAAAATGGCATTTAATTCATATAAAGAAGATGAACAAAGTGTTGAAAAAAATAAATTACAAACATTAAAAAGATTATTTTCATATTTGTTGAATTATAAATTGATAATTATACTGGTGTTATTACTAATGGGATATTGCGTTGCTATATCATTGATTAATCCGTTGATTATTGAAGAAGCCATAGATAACTATATTTCTGTTGGTAACTATAAAGGGTTATATAAAATCTTGATTATAACACTATTACTGAATTTGCTTGCAACTTTGGCAATAAAAATAAGAATGTATGTAATGGCAAAAATGTGTAACAGTATTCTTCTAACAATAAGACAGGAGCTATATACTCATATTCAGAAGTTAGGATTCAAATTTTTCGATAGCAGACCTACAGGAAAAATATTATCTAGAATTATAGGAGATATTAACTCATTAAAGGATGTTTTATCTAATTGCGTCACAACATTAATACCGGATTTCATAACTGTTGTGGCAGTAGTTGTAATTATGTTTGCAAAAAATCCTAAATTAGCAGTAGCAGCCTTGATTACAACACCACTTATGGCAATTTCAATTTCGTATATACAAATAAAAGCCCATCCCAGATGGCAGACTTTCAGAAAAAAGTCCTCAAACCTAAATGCATTTTTACATGAGGATATGTCTGGTATGAAAATTATTCATGGATTTTGTGGGGAAAAAGAAACTGAAGAAACTTTTGACCAATTAGTAAAAGAACATAAAACATCATTTAAAAATGCAATACGAATGAGTGATTGTTTTGGCTCAATTATAGATTTGTCCTGGGGACTGGGATGCATTTCATTGTACTTTGTCGGAATAGTTATTTTAAAAGCAGACAATATTTCAGTTGGAACTTTTATAGCTTTTGGAACATACATAAACATGTTTTGGCAACCGATAAATAATTTAAGCAATTTTTACAATCAAATTACCACAAATATAGCAGGTGCAGAAAGAATTTTTGAAGTGTTAGACACTGAACCTGAAATTCAAGAAGAAAATGGAGCCAAAGAATTACCTCCAATTGACGGAAATGTAAAATTTGAAAATGCAACTTTTGCATACGACAGTGATAGTGAAAATGTGTTAGAAAATGTTAATTTTGAAATAAAAGCAGGTGAAACTATTGCCTTAGTTGGAGCAACCGGGGCAGGAAAATCTACAATTATAAATCTCATAAGCAGATTTTATGACACAAATAGTGGAAGAGTTCTTATTGATGGTTATGATATAAAGAAAGTTACCATTGAAAGTCTTAGACAACAAATGGGTATTATGACACAGGAAAATTTTATTTTTTCAGGTACAATTAGCGAAAATATAAAATATGGCAAATTAGATGCAACTGATCAGGAAGTTGTAGAGGCTGCAAAAGCAGTAAACGCGCACAATTTTATTATGAAATTAAAAAATGGATACGATACATTATTAAGTGAAAGAGGAGGCGGTCTATCTGTAGGACAAAAACAATTAATAGCCCTTGCAAGGACAATGATATCAAAACCTAAAATTTTAATATTAGATGAAGCAACTTCTAGCATTGATACAAAAACAGAATTGCTTGTACAAAAAGGTATAGAAGAAATATTAAAAGGAAGAACATCTTTTGTTATAGCACATAGATTGTCTACAATTAAAAAAGCGGATAGAATATTTGTTATTGGAAACAGAAATATAATAGAAGAGGGGACACATAAGCAACTTTTAGAAAAGAAAGGTGTATATTACAGCTTATATAGGGCACAGTTTGATGAAGTGTAAACGAAAAGTCATTTATACGAATTGCTCCGCACATAAGTGCTCCCCCAATTCGTCATCTCACTGGCATATCGCTCTCCATTTGAGAGCTTATAGGCTCGTGAGAAGGGGTGTAAAAAATACAAATTTTTCCCTTCATGCAAGCATGAAATAAAAATTTATACTTTTTACACTATAAATGACTATAAAAGACTATAAATGACAAAAAAAGTGTTGACAGATAAAGAAGCATTTGATATTATAGTCAAG
>NZ_QUDZ01000016.1:0-4170 GCF_003477765.1 Eubacterium sp. AF34-35BH | reverse complement strand
GAAGAAAATATCATCATCATTAGATAATCTCGACCACCTCATCACTCTTCATCGGCGTGCATTATAGACTAATGAAAAGGAGGACTTACAAATGAACACAACGACAGTCAGTAGTGACACTTTATTCTGTGATTACTACAAAAAATGGATTACTGTTTACAAGGAAGGTGCTATAAGACCTATAACAATGAACAAATATAAGATGGCACATCAATGGTTGGTAAAATTAATTCCGACTCTTACTGTTGGGGATATTGACAGAATATCTTATCAGCAACTTCTAAACGATTATGCACAAAACCATGAACGACAAACAACTATGGATTTTCATCATCATATTAAATGTGCAATATTAGATGCTGTTGATGAGGGTTTAATTTCCCGCGACCCTACAAGGAAAGCTATCATTAAAGGCAAAGAACCTAGAGCAAAAAAGCAAAAGTATCTTAACCAATTTGAACTACATAAGTTAATTGAGTCTTTAGATTTATCACAGAATATAAATTGGGATTGGTTTATACTTTTAGTAGCTAAGACAGGAATGAGATTTTCAGAAGCATTAGCATTAACCCCTAAAGATTTTGACTTGTCTCATCAAATGTTAACTGTTTCTAAGACATGGAATTACAAAGGTAACGGTGGTTTTCTTCCTACAAAAAATCTTTCTTCTATGAGAAAAATTCAACTTGATTGGCAGACAGTAATGCAGTTTTCTTCACTTATAAAAGATTTACCTGAAAACGAACCAATTTTCGTTAAAGAAAAAGTATACAACTCTACGCTAAATGATATTTTAGCAAGACATTGTATTAGTACCGGTATTCCAGTAATTTCAATTCACGGATTACGACATACGCATGCATCACTTTTGCTATTTGCCGGAGTTTCAATTGCCAGTGTTGCAAGGAGATTGGGACACGCTAGTATGACTACAACTCAAAAAACATATCTCCATATTATACAGGAACTTGAAAGTAAGGA
The DNA here is from genome assembly GCF_003477765.1 of Eubacterium sp. AF34-35BH. Lineage (NCBI taxonomy): Bacteria > Bacillati > Bacillota > Clostridia > Eubacteriales > Eubacteriaceae > Eubacterium > Eubacterium sp. AF34-35BH. The sequence continues at coordinate 3,189 of NZ_QUDZ01000016.1, read as the reverse complement.
TATTGATATTATTATGAGGTCATTATCTAACCTTTCTTAAATAAAATATGCACGCCGATTTTAATAAATAAAAGCTTGGAAACTCAAAAAATTCCAAGCTTTTACTTTCTTGATAATTATATTATTCATTAATCAATGGGCTTATTTCTTCCATTAAATCATTTTTAAACTCTTCTACCATAGTTTTTCTAAACTTGTATTTTGGCATAGGTTCTTCTGATTCTTCTTTATAAGTTTTATAATCCGTTTTTTCTTTTAGGACGTTTTCGTTTGCAAGCATTCCATCTCTATAATTATATGCTTCAAACTTAACATCCTCATCTTCTAAATACCATTTTTGAGCAAATTCCCTTATAGCATCATCGATAATTTTATACTTCATCTGATTAAATATAACGGATATGTCCTGACCTATATACTTTTCCTTATCATTTTCGATATCTTCAATAATTATATTTAGTAGCTCACTTATTTGTGGATTAACCTTATAATAATCATCGATAATACCTCTTAATACATTAATATTATATTCAAAATCAGATTCTTTAAAATCATCTTTTGTCTGGTCTAAAGACTCAACAACTCCTTGAAGCAATTCAATAATATATTCAAAATCTATACGCAACTTACTATAAGCCATTAAATCATATTCATCTAATTCAGGTCCATCTCCATCTGGGTCATCTGAAGGTTTCTTAAGTTCCTCCATTACATTGTTATACATTGCTGCATAGTTTTCATATTCTTCCTGTGAAAATTCCAAATCTTTCAATATATCTTCATTGTAATTTGAAAACGCCTTAAGATGTGCGAAATCATGGTCTAATGCTCTAAACAGATGAACAAACGTTTTCTTTTGTTGTCTTGACAATGCTGATATCTCTTCGGGTGTTTCTGCTAAAGCATGAATAGCCTTAACAGATATGTTGAAATTATCAAGTACAGTTTCCCAATCCTCAGCTACTGGTTTTCCATCACCACCTCTAGAATATAATGTCAATGCATTGTTTATAGCATCTTTAAACTCTTTAGGCGATTGGAATGTTACAATCTGTCCATACTGCTTATTACTATCAAACAATCGATTAGTTCGTGAAAACGCCTGAATTATATTCTGTGGAGTCATTGGTGGTCTATCCATAAACAATGTAGATAAACAAGGTGCATCAAATCCCGTCAACAATCTATCAACAACAATTACCAAATCAAGTTGCTGACTTCTTTCAAGATATTTCTTTTCCTTTCTTGCTAATCTGTCATTTAAGTTACTATTGTAGGCATTTATCGCCTCAAGCTTGTAATTTGTTCCAAACATTTCATTGTAATCTTCTAAAGATTCTTTCATCTTATCCTGATTAACAGTAGATGCTTCTTCATTTTCTGAAATTGAGTATGTAATTGCAAACTTAGGAAAATCCGGTAACGCTTTCTGAATATCTTCACTTATCTTTAACTCATCTTGTCCATTTTTTATTTTCTTTAACAATTCATAATATTTTTGTGCAATTGAAATGGATTTAACTGTTAATATTCCCTCATATGTTCTTCCTTTACCATTCTGCATTCCCAATTTTGTGGCAGATTGATTCAATATAACGTCTAAAACATTTCTCATATGCTTTTCGGATAAATAGGCAGATTCATCTACATCCTTATTCTTTGGTCCAAGATTTTCTACCATAAAGCCTAAGACTGCCTCATCATGGATAGCTTCCTTTATCGTATAACTATGCAAACACTTTCCATACAGCTGTTCTGTAGTTTGTGGTAAGTCTCCCTTTTGTTCATATTTATTCTGCTCAAAAATAGGTGTTCCGGTAAATCCATACCACAAAGAATTATTAAAGAACTGTTCCAATTTTCTTTTTGTTTCAGGAGTTACTGCTCTATGACATTCATCTACTACAAAAGCAACTCTTAAATTCTTTATAATCTGATATTCTTTCGTTCCTTCTTTCAAACGATTGCTAATCATTGTCTGTATTTTTTGTCTTGTTGTAACAATCATTTGCCTATTACCATCAGTCATTCTTTTAATTAAAGTATCGACATAATCTGTATCATCTACATCAATTGTATCGTTATCTGCATAAGACTGAAATGCCATCTTTGTCTGCATATCTAAATCTTTTCTATCAATCAAAAAAACTGTTTTTTCTATAGATGGTATATCCATTAGCAGGTTTCTTGTAGCCTTATATGATGTCATTGTCTTTCCTGAACCTGTTGTATGCCAAATAAATCCTGATTTTCCTTGTTTTGATGCATTTCGCATTGCCTTAATTGCATGAATCTGATATGGTCTCAGAATTAACAATTTCTTTTTGTCATTATCCAAAACTGTATATTTTGTAACCATTTCATGCGCTTCCGGTATTTTTAATACTGCCTTTGCAAAATCCATATAATCACATACAGGATAGTTCTTTTCATCTATCCATCCTGTAATAAATTTTTTATTTAATTCCGTATCTCTTGCTGCCGAAAAATATTTTGTATCTACCACATTACTTACAACAAACATTTGAATATTTGAAAAGAGACCTCTAAATTTACCTTCTGCTATATATTTCTTTATTTGCCTATATCCGTCCATATATGAATGTTCTTTATTTTTCAGTTCAATATGAATCATAGGAATTCCATTAATAAGCAATGTGACGTCAAATCTTCTGTCCCTTTCGCCATTTTCTTCTGTTTTGAACGCCTGATATTGATTTATAACTTCATATACACTTGTCCCGCCTGCAATGTGCTCATTATTCATAACGACTAAATGTAATGTTTCATTGCCTCTTTGTACATGAACATAAACTTTTCCATTTTCGCCAACTAGCCATTTCCCTGCATCATAAAATGAAGCATGTGATAAATCATTCTTTACCTTTGCGAACTCACTTTCACTTAATGGTGTATCATTTAGTTTTGCTTTATTATTCTGCTCTAAAATATACTTAAAGTTCTTCCATAATTGCTCTTCATTTCTGATATCCGGTCTATACGTCCATTGTGATTCACCACTACATAGTTGGTCTATTAGTCTTCTCTCAATTATTGCTTCTAATTCTGCCATAATCCCTTATCCTTTCTTTGGAAACATATTTTGTAGCATATATTTTTTTAACTCTTTTAGTGTATCACACTTACGTTGATGAAGAGTGATGAGGTGGTCGAGATTATCTAATGATG
>NZ_QUDZ01000015.1:12592-26791 GCF_003477765.1 Eubacterium sp. AF34-35BH | reverse complement strand
ATGGAATATGGAGAGCCATATGTTTCAGGTGAGAATATTGCAATGGGTGCAACTAATTATAAAGACGCAATGAAACAGTGGAAGAACAGTCCGGGACATTACAATAATTTAAAAAGTACCAGTCATAAAAGTGGAGCAATAGCATGTTACGAATCAGGTAACGGCACATATTGGGGAGCATTGTTTTCAGACATTAATGTAGACAAAATACTCAATGAAATAAGTAAATAAAATAGTTAGAACGTCTTATTAAGTTAAGGCGTTCTTTTTTTGCGCAATAAACCACCATACAGAAATCGTGCTTGCACGAATTTCTATAAGGTGGTCAATGGACATCGAGACGATAGTCGAGATTACCAATTGATTGCATGCAGACGAAATTTTTAGGAGGAAATGTGAAAATGAAATTAAAGAGAATTATAGCAGGATTATTGGCAATGGTAATGTTACTTACAGCCACATTGCCAACAAGTAATGTAAAAGCAGCATCAGGAACAGCATCTTTGGATTCTTTAGGAAAGCTTGGAACAGTCAACGTGGGTTCAAAAAGTGAAAGTGGCATATGGTTACAGACACTTGTAAATGAAAAGCCGGTTTTTTGTATGGATTTGGGATTGGCATGTCATACCGGATATACCTATATTTAAAAGACAAAGACAATTAGCAGTGACAGTTCAAATAAGAAAGATGCTTTGGAAGCTAAAATTGGATATTGGTATGCCATAAGCAAGAATAAAAGTAATAAGGCTTGGGTATATGCACAGTTTGTTTTTTTGGGAAAAGCAAGTGAAATAGGATACGAGCAAGGTAAAAAGTCATATAAACAGACTGAAAAAAATGATTTACAGGAATTCGAATATATGACAGATGAAGTATTCGAAGGAATTAAAGTTACATCTAATGATGGCGAGTGTGGATGGATAGAGCATAATCTTATAACAAATTATCGTATTGATGCAAATTATTTATTAAATAAAATAGATAAAAAGAAATTAGAAGAGTTGTACAAAGAAGTAATCCCATTAGCAGAAGTGTGTTCTGTTGTGAATGAGAGTGTTTCGGTAAGAGCAAATACTATATATAACTATTTAAAAGTTCTGGATATTTCACCACAAACAGGAAGTATAACTAATGTGAGAAAAGTGAGTGGTAAGGAAATAGGAGATTCATTTCACTTATTTTATGGAGGAGATATTTTGTTTACAAGGATTAATCCGAGAATAAATAGAGTAGCAATTGCACCACCTGTAAAACCTTTTGGTATAATGTCAAAGGAAATATACAGAATATTATACAAGAAGAACAAGTACATATCTGAAGAAAACAGGTATGTAATTTGCGCGATACTTCAAAATGAATGGGTTATTAAACAGATTATCAGATTATCTACAGGTTCGTCATCATCAAGAGCAAGAGTCCAGGTTGAGGATTTGCTAAATGATGTCTATATTCCTGTATTAGATGAAAAAGTTCAGAAAGAAATAAGTGATTCAACATATTCTGTTTCAAAAAAATTGTGGAATTTATCTCAAAAGATATTAAAGTCTTATGTTAAAAACCAAAAAATTTTGGGTGGAGATGTGGATAAAGATCAATTAAGAGGAATTTAGTATGAATTAATGGAAATTAAAATAACCACTAAATATTTGTATAATACAGATATTTAGTGGTTTTATTAATATCTACACCAAAGAGAAGATTGTGTTTATTTTAATTTACCATTTTTATCACATGTTAAAGTAAGTTCTTTACTTAAATCGCCACCACCTTTTTGATGCATAGTGACTTTTGCATGGGCGGTATTTTTTGATTTTGTAGCTGATTTGGATTTAACAGACCAGTTAGAATCTAAATTACTAATAGAACATGATGCTTTAGTACAACTGGATGAAGAACCGTTGTAACTAAAAGTTCCGGATAAATGTACTGTCCACAACAATTTGTTTGATGATGTATAGTAAGAAATTTTTTTTGTTGCAGTTTTAGATTTGGATGCTGAATATGATGCTATGTTATTTGAGTCGTTTGTAACTATTTCCACAACAATGTAACCATCATCATAAAAATCTGTGGTCTCACTGTAAACAGAAGAGTTGTCAATAACGTTTGCAAAAGTGTTAGTGTAATACAATACACTGCATAGCATCATAGAGAATAAAATAAATAATTTTTTCATAAGTCCCTCCTAATTATTATCGTTTGTTTCCTAAGATTCTTCAATTTTCTCAATGGTGTAGGATGGTAAATCTTTGTTTAGATTTTGATAGTAATGAATAAAAGAAAAAACGCATATTAAACCAACTACGATGGCAATAATAATGATGTGCTTTTTCAATTTTTGCTGTTTTTTAATTTCATCGGAACTAAGAGATTCATAAAATGACTCTGAAACATCTTCTGGAGTTCCAAAATTCTCAACTAAATCCTTATAAGTAGTATTAGGATGTTCAGATATATAACTGTCAATATTAATTTCTAAATCGTTTAATAGAGTTCTCTTATATTTAGATGAGATTTTTAATTGTTTTTTGATATTTTTAATATATGCTTTTTGAATATTGTTATTCAATGTTGTTTTCATCTTTTGCTCCTTTTGAAAATTCTAAAATTTTTGTAATGCATTCATTAACAGCATAATATTCCTTAATTAGTTCGTTAAGATATTCTAATCCCTGATCTTCAAGATGATAATATATTCTTTTTAGACGTTTACCAACTTGTTTTTGATATGATGAAATCATATGCTTGTCTTCTAGTTTATAAAGAGTGGGATAAAGAGAACCTTCAGGAATCTTTATATATCCACCGCCACGCTCTATTACCAATTGTGTCATTTCATACCCATATAAATCTTTTTCTGAAAGAAAATTTAATATAAGCATTTCAACGTACCCCTTTTTAAAGTTATCTCGAATATTCATACAAGTGCTCCTAATTAAAATGTGTATTACAATTATAATACATATATAATTTAATGTAAATATAGTAAAAATGTAAATACATAAGTATATAAAGTAATGGTTGATACAGGCATTGTCATGTGCTATGATGATATTGACATATAATATAAAAATTGTCTAAATATATTTTATTAATATTAAACAAGAGAGGGGGAAAATTATGAAGAAAATACTAACATTTTTACTAGCAATAACAGTTTTGTTTTCAAGTGTGGATGTATCTAGTATTAATATTTACGCTGCAGATGGAACAGTTAAAATTTTTTTAGGAGATAGTACGACACCCAGACATCATAAAGCGATAGCGGAAGGCAGCAGAAGTGAAGAACTTTCGTTTGAATTAAAAGACGGAAAAGTGAAGAAGAGTGCTTATTCCAGTGATAATCCATCTTCTTTTAAAATTGTTGAAGAGAATGGAAAGAATTATATTAGTGGTGTAAGTGAAGGGGTAGGTTATGTCACATTAAGTATTGAAACGACAACTGGGAAAAAATATAAAGAAAGACTTTTTATATCTGTTTATAAGGGTACGGAATCATACGTGGGCATATTTAACTCAAAAGCTACAATTTATCGAGGAGCATCAGTAAATGCTGACGTTGAAAATAATGATAATAAAGGAGAGTGTAAAAAGGGTACAACGGTTAATGTTGTAGCATTATGTAATGATTTTTATTTGATTCGAACAATGGATGGAACTAAATTTGAGGATGACAAAGATACAGGGTTTGTTGAGAAAAAATACATTGATGTTCAAGCAACAGAAATTGAAGTTGAAGAAGAGTATGTGTTGAATTTAGGAGATAGTATTTGTTTGAATGCAAAAGTATTACCGAATTTCGCAACTAACAAGAGATTATACTATTCTTCTGATAATAATCGTATTGTTACTGTGGATCAAAATGGCAACCTTAAGACAAAAAAAGTTGGTCAAGCCAATGTAACCATATACACCGCAAAGCATGAATTAACTAAGAAATGTCAAATTATTGTTAAAGATAAAAGTGAATATAGCTGGGATGAACAGAGTTTTGCAAACAAAAAAAGTAGTTCTTTTAAAGTTAATGCTAATTGGATTAGAAACAAAAAGATTAAAGTAAAATGGAACAAACAGGAAGCTGCAAAACAATATATTATCATGCGAAAAGAGAGCATGTCAAAAAAGTTCAAGAAAGTAAAAACTTTATCATTTAATCAAAATAAATTTATTGATAATAAGGTCAAAAATAATAAAAAATATTGGTATAAAGTGATTTGCAAAAGAAAAGGAATGTCTAATATACAAAGCAAAATAGTCAAAGCTAAGAAAAAAAGAAAAGTAGTTTTGAATGCTACAGCACAAAAAACAAAGAGTATTAAATTATCATGGAAAAAATTAAAAAACGCAAAAAAAATAACTATACTTAGGAAAAAAGAAGGAGATAAATATAAGAAAATTAAAACATTATCAGGAATAAAAACATCTTATATAGATAAAAGTATTAAATACTTTACTAAATATGATTATAGACTAAAGATTGTATGGAAAGACAACAAGACAACATTTAGTAATGAGGTTGGGTGTAAAAGCAAATATAATATTGATAAACGAAAAAATATAGATTATTTTAAGAAAAATTATCCTTTTGTTTGTTTAGACGAAAGTGTTAATATTAATGAATATTCAGTGTTTAATGAATATTATTCACCTATAAAATATAGATTTACAGGTGATACTTTGGAAATACATATTTACTATGAATTTGTAACATATGATAAAAAGAACAACAGGGCTAAAGCTTCCCGAACATTAGGATATGGCAATAAGACATATATTGATATGATAAAAGCCGGAATAAAAAAATGGTATTCTATTGATGTTGCTAATGATAAGAATGAATTTGTGGGAATAAATTATACTGTTAAACCTATAATTCATGATAAAGATTTTGGTAGCTATAATGATAATCAACATTTTTATGAGGTCCAAGTTGCAGGTGAGCATATCGATGGCGGAAAAATAGGTGATTATTGGTATTATACAGGAACAGGTGATTATAAATATACAACATTTATTTATATGACAGATATAAGAGATGCATTGAAACAAGGAGAATATTTGGGTGAAACCATAAAAGAGAGACAGGACCGTTATATGTATATAATTGCCCATGAGATGGGACATGCACTTGGATTGGATGACGGTTATCCAGATGACGGTCATGACAGATTTGCAGATAATGATGAGACAGGCATTTTTTACAAAAAATATAAAAAGGGAACAAGGTATGATAATATTATGGTTGAAATAACTGAAAATGAATATTTGTTACCAAATGATATAGAAATGATGCTTTATGCTTATAGTTTGTCTCAGGGAAGACCATGGAGAAATTTACAATCCTATAAAACAAATCCCAAATTAGGTACTGTTTTTTCTGATGTTATAAAGAATAGAAATGATTATTATGTGGAGGAAAAGAAATGAAAAAAATGATAATAATTTCGCTTACACTTGTATTAGTTATAGCGATGAAAATAGATAATGTAAATGCAAAAACAACAGAAATAGGTACCCCTAAAAACTTGATTGTATGGTGTAAAGATTCGCATACATTGAAATTGAAATGGAGCAAGGTAGATAATGCTACAGGGTATAAAATATATCGTTACCAAAAAAGTAAAAAGAAGTATAAAGTTATAAAAACACTCGGAGCAAAAAAGTGTAAATTCACAGACAAAAATCTAAAAATACATAAAATTTATAAGTACAAAATAGTAGCTTTTAGAAAGAAAAAAAATAGGAAAAAATACGGTGAAAAAACATATTATGTATCTGCTAGAACGTATGGTGAAAAAGCAAGGATTGTAAATGTAGCAAAAGGTAAAAGTGTAAAAATTTACAAACAAAATAAAGAAAAAGAGATAGGAATTTGTTCAACAGATCAATTGTATGTTAATCTCGTTGAAGATGCTAGAAGCAATTCGTTAAAAACAAGACTTGTATCTGATAAGATTAGATGGTCAAGCGATAATCCGGAAGTGCTAAAAGTTAATAAAAAAGGAAAAATAATATCAGGAACAAAAAGTGGAAGTGTAACAATTTCAGCGAGGGCTCATAATGGTGTTATTGGTAAAATCGAAATTAATGTAGTTAATTATGCCAGACCGGAAAAGTTTTCTTTATATCATGGTGGGATTAAAGAAATAAACAGCTTGTTGACAGATTATAAAAAAGAAATATGTGATATAGCAGAATTTTTTACTATTAGTAATGATGAAGATAAATATGGGGACATAACGGTAAATAGTAATGGTGAAATAATTGGAATTCCAGATATCAAAAATATTTCTACAATCAAAGATGCTATAAAAAAACTAATAGAAGAATATCCATATCCTATAGATATATACTTCGAAAAGGGATGCGTAATATTTACTGTTGGTGATAATGTAACAGTTGAATATGATGCTAATAAATCATTTGATGACAATGCATATAAAATAACTAATCATTGGATTGCTACAAAAACAAAATAATGGAAAAGTTATATATAAGTATATTGTAGTATAGTGATAACAGTAAACAGGAGGAAGATTAAAGAAAAGGTTGGGAACCCGCGTCCCAATCTTTTCTTTTTTTACACTCATCGAATAATTTAAACCACAATATGGTTTATTATCCTAAATCCCATCCATGTTAGAATTCGACATCGATACACCGCAATAGTAAAATATAACCATAAAGTTTGAGAGCAACAAGCCTTAAAACTTTAAATCAAAAATAAATAAATGCCTTATTGAAAACAGTAGTTTGATAACTGACTGTTTTTCAATAAGGCATTTTTTATTGCAAAAATGGAGGTGTCTTATGAAAAGTGAAAGCATTTTAGTTGTTCCACCATAAGAGTGAAACAGAGCAAAAATTAAAATTAAGGATTTTTTAGGAGGACGAACATGAATTTAAATTACGAAGAATTTAAGGAAAAAATTAAGGATGATATTAAAGATTATATGGACGAAAAGTACAAGGATTGTGGAGTTGTAATCAGAAAGGTTAATAAAACCAACCGTGAAGTTGATGGATTGAATTTCTATGACATTCCGGGGTTAAAAAATGCCACACCAACTATATATGTAAATAATCTTTATGAAGAATATGAGAGAACAGGAAAATATGAAGAGGTCATAAGAATTGCAGCTGAAACAATGGAAAGAGGAATCAAGTCATTTAATGATGAAATCCAGGCAGAGCTTTTGGATACATCAATACTTAAAGATAACGTGTTTTTTACTTTAATAAATGCCGAGCAGAACAAAGAGTTATTAAAGACGGTTCCCCATAGGGAGTTTGAGGACCTTGCAATTGTGTATAGATGGAATCTTGGAAATGATTCTTTGGGAACATATACAAATCTTGTTGACAATGATTTGGCAAAGAAGGAAGGTCTTACGGAAAATGATTTGTACAATGCGGCAAACAAAAACACAAAGGAATTATTCCCTGTATTAGTTAAGAATATGAATGAAGTCATTAGCGAAATCATATTTGGTGACAGTGAACTTAGTGGAGAAATGGAGGAAGAATTCAAAGAAGTAATGATGGAAACTCAGGATGAACGTTCAATGTACGTTATAACAAACGAAAGTAAATTGTATGGAGCAGCTTCAATTTTGTATGAAGAGCCACTACACGAATTGGCAGAAAAGTTTGGAAGTGATTTATATATTTTACCTTCAAGTGTACATGAAGTTATTGCTGTGTCGGCAGATATGGGTTCCCCTGATGACCTTGCAGAAATGGTTTATGAAATCAATATGGAGCAGGTAGACATTGATGACAGACTTTCAAATCAGGTGTATTGCTACGACAAAGATTTAAGGACACTAAGACTTGCAACAGACACGATAAACAAGAGTCTTGATGATGTTGACCGTGGGGCAATATCAAACCTGGAAAGAGAGGGAAGATAGTTGTGGAAGACTTTAAAAAGAAATTAGCAGAGAGAATAAAAAATGAAGTTGCCAACTATGGCGAAATTGAGGTTAACGATAATAGCATAGTTGTCTATTCTCATTTTGATGATGGTGCAAAAATCAATCAGATATTATCAAAAAACGATTTATATGTTAGCAGAATAGAACAAGACTCTCAAAATCTTGAAAAATATTTTATTGAAAGGATAGGTGAATAAAATTATGACACATCTTATACATTTTGAATATAGAAAATTGTTACACATGAAATCATTTTATATATGTGCTATTGTTATGACAATTTCTCTTTTAGTTGCCATAGCAACCATAAATTACTATGAGAAAAATGCGGTAAAGGCTCAAGAAAGCACAACAGGAAATGTTACTGTTGAGGTTGGTGTCAATCCAAGTTTGAAGAATGAAAATTTTAATATGAATGATTTTATTAATGGTGCTGCTAATGGTGTTAGTATAACAATTTTTCTTGCGGTGGTTGTTTCGCTTTTTACATGTATGGATTATTCAAATGGAGCAATAAAAAATGTTATATCTAAAGGATATAGGAGATCTCGTGTATGGCTATCTAAATTTATCGTAACAATGTCCATTAGTATTCTGTACAGTGTTTTTGTTATGGCAGTTGGTGGAATTATTGCAGGTATTTTTTATGGCTTTGATACAAAACTGACCAATGATTCAATATTACAATTAGCAGTGCAGACGCTGGTTATTTGTGCCTTTAGTTCGGGATTTTTCTTGCTTGGAATGATATGCAAAAAATCGGGAGGAGCAATAGCATTAGCTATTATTATACTTAATATAATACCTTTGATATCAGGACTAGCAGATGCTGTTATAAACAGTGAAAAGATTAAAATAGTTAATTACACCTTAACCGGATGCTTAGAATCATTATCAGAAACGGGTGTGGCATCGGATATAGTGACAAGAAGTGCTATATGTGCAGTTGTTTATTTAGTTATATTTACAGCATTGTCTTTTGTGGTTACAAATAATGTGGAAGTATAACTGATTCTGGGATAATTGAAATTTTTGATTTTAAAGTTGTCAAAAAAGCACAAGAAAAAAGAGGATGTCTTTTTCAGTAGATCCATTGCTGATAGGAAAGAGAAATTTTATAAAGAGAATGAAAAAAGAAAATGTAATAATATACGATGCTGAAGGAAAGATAATAAATTAGAAATTCCTGTACAGCAAAATAATGAATTTTTATTAAAAGGAGAAAAATAAAACATGAAACAAAGATTTTTTAAATTACTTATGATTACAACATTAAGTGTAGCAGTGCTTGTTGGATGTGGTGGCAAGAACAATGATGAATCAAACAAATCAACGGAAACAACTCAAAAAAAAGAGACTACTGAAGTTTCTTCAACAGCTATAGAGACTACTGAGGTTTCTCAAAATAGTCAGGAGAGTAATACAAGTGAAAAATCAAAAGAAAAGACAGATGCATCTACTCAAGACAGTTCTGATTTTACAAATGTTACTGTTAATGGAATACAAATTAAATTACCGGCAACAAAGGAATCATTTGAAAAACTAGGTTGGATATGGAGTGAGAAGTATGCAAATAGTGATTTATCAAGTGGATATATAACAACTGGTGGAAGAATTGGAACTTATCCGGGCGGGGTTGTTGTTTCAGTAGTAAATGATTCTTCTAAAACAAAGAAAATCCAAGATTGCACAATTTATGCGGCTACCTTTTATAATCCTAAAACCGATTCTGAAAAAGTTTCATTTATTGGAGGATTAACATACAATAGCACAGTAAAAGATGTTAAAGGGAAAATGAAGTCATTAGGATATAAAAATCCTAAAATTAGTAAGGAAGAAAAATCAATATATCTTAAATATTATAAAGATGATTCTTATGATAATTATAGAGATTATATTGAATTTTATTTTTATAAAAACAGTATAAAGAGTGTGTCAATTTCAACAGGTTATTAAAGAAATAAAACAAATAATAAATACCTTATTAAGATTCTGCTTTTTTAGTATGAGTTTTGATAAGGTATTTTTTATATGAAATCAAAGTTTATATAAATAATGCCATATAATAAACAAAGATATATAAACACCTAAGTAAATAAAGTAATTATTGACAAAGGTAATTGCAAGTGATATTGTTAACTTAAATAAAAGATTGATTTTTAATGAAAGGAGTGAAAGGTGATATGTGATGAAAAAAATAGAGATGTAAACCTATAAAGATGAAAGAGAGGAATGAAACATGAGAAAAAAGGTTATGGGGATACTGTTTTGCATGATTATGGTATTTGAAATTGTAGCAGGAAATAAAGGTTTAATTGACGTACAGGCGGCTAATGTTAAGCATAAAAGTACAACAAAAGATTATCAATTTGCAGTACCTGAAGGTGGTTGGTCTACTATTAGGGTATATGTGAATTACACAGAAAATTATACACCAAAGGCGGATTCAATGAATAAATACTATCGTAGAGAAATATATTATGCATATAAAACATCGTATGCAACAACTAGACCGTCTTTTAGATTATTAAATAACATATCTTATAAAGATAAAAATGACAAGGTATTGCATACTTTCAAAAAATGGACTACATGTGATGCAATGTCGGATGGAACATGGGAATATTTTACAGCAATTAGAAATGGAAAAAACTTCACATATAAAAATACAACAACTAACAAAATGGTAATTAATTTTCAAGCAAGTTGCAGTGGTGGAATTCCACTCATTCATAGTGGAAGTTTAACTATGAGACTAAATACTAAATAGGATAGGAGGAGAGCATTATGAAAAAAGGATTAGTAATGGTAGCAGTATTATCAATGGGAATAGTTGTAGGAGTTCCTCTAGTAAGTTATGGAATGCAAAAAGAAAAGAAAATTGAGCAGTGGGGCAGCGTGCTTGCTACTAACTATGAGAAAGAGAAAAAAAGTGACAATGGTGTAGCAGAGTATAAATTAGCATTAGAAGGTCAATATTCTCAAAATACAGAGGCCTTAGAGAATGTATATGAAGCAGGGGAAGACATTCTGATAACTAAGGATGAAGTTGAACAGGCTCAAGATTATTATGAAATTATAGGAGACACAAAAAAAGATGCAAAGCAGAAAGCTATAGATCATGTAGAAGAACAAAATGCATTATATGTAGAAGCAATAAAGAATGGGTTTGATGTAACTGACGATGAAGTAAAAGCATATATAGAAGAATTAAAAAAGAATATCAATAATTCTGATAATAAAGATGAAGTAATGGAAATAGTAAATAAGTTTGATTCAGAAGAGGATTATTGGAATTATGAGTTTGAGGTTTACAAAAAACTCTTACCAGTGCAGAAATATGTAAAATCTTTGGAGAAAAAATATGTAAGTAAGCATACAAAACAAAACGGAAATTCAGATGTTTTGGAAAAATGGGACAAAGAGTTTGAAAAAATCAAAAATAAACTTGTTGATGAGCAGAATTATGAACGTGTTAAAAGTGACAATGATATAGATAAAGAGTTTGTTAAATAAAACAAGTATTTTGTTACGAGATAAAAATAAACAATTATATGGAGCAAAAAAACATATATATTTTTGGTTCATATACTAAAATTTTAACCATAGTAGAATTCGACAACATATTTTATTTTTGATAAAATTATAGAGTCAAAGGAATTGATCAATAACTAAAGACAACAAAATAAATGCCTTATTAAAATTCTAGGTTTAATACCATGAGTTTTAATAGGGCATTTTTTATTACATAATTTTAAAAGAAAGAGAGGAGCGAATCAGTGAAATATATAGGTGGAAAGCACGAATTTAGAGAAATTAATTATCTTTTTAACGTTTTGGAAAGGGAATGGGAACGTTCTGGAAGAACAGTGACTAACCGAAAGATGAATCAGGATGCATTAAGCATGTTTTCGGAATATTATGTTCGAAAGATAAAAGAATATGAAAGAGAACAGCAAAAAATTGAAACTAAAACATTTCAGGAAATATTAAGGAAAATAAAAGAAATGAGTATTCTTTTAAGAATAACCAAAAAGATTTGTAGTAAATCAAAAACTACGAATGGAAATGATTATCTTATTATTGAACTTGATAAGGAAGAAAGAAATTGTTTGGAAAATATTATAGGAAGTGAGGAATAGCAGATGAATTATAAGATAAAAGTATACAAGACAAAAAATAATGAATGGAGTACCAAGGCATATGCCTCAGTTACATTTAATGATTGTTTTGTTGTAACAGGAATAACAGTTAGAGAAGGGAAAAACAATACTCTGTTTGTAGCAATGCCAAGTTATAAAAGTAGCAGGATGGATGAAAATGGTAAGCCTATATACAAGGATTTTTGTAATCCTACAACGAAGGAATTTAGGGATGAACTTTACGGAAACATAATTGATACTTACATGAATGATAAGAAAGAACATGAAGTAAAAGGGAAAGATGGCAAGTTTGAATTTGGAATTGCCCTAAAAATTTTCGGAGGGGAAAACATAGAAGCTTTGGGATGCATTTATTTTGAAAAATGTTTTGTTATAAATAATGTGAAAGTGATTCCAAGCGAAAAAGGTTCATTTGTGGCAATGCCGTCACAGCTTGTAAGCAAGGAAAATGGTGAAAAAGAATATGAAGATGTTTGTTTTCCAATAACAAAGGAATTTAGAACTGAATTGTATGATGCAATTTTAAAGGAAAATGATGTTATAAAGCAGAAACAGCAGGAAGAATTTCAGAAGATTGATGAAATGGACAAAGATAGCTTGCCATTTAGGTAGGAGGAACTTATGGACAAAAATATATGTGTAATTTTTAGAAAAGATGGATTGTCAGACGATGACGTAAGAATGGAAATAATGAAGAGTATTGCGTGTATTCCAAAGCAGGAACTAAGCAATGTACATATTTGCATTGACAGCTCGAAAGAAGACAATGAAGGTATTAGACGTGAATGGTTAAAACAGTTTATAAAGGAAAACTTATTTACAACAAGTACGATCTATACCAATTCATTAGTAAGTGTTGCGTGTGACGTGACAGAAATAAACATTTTTATAGCATTGATGCATTTGTTTGGAATAAAGATTTGTCTGGAAAATGAAGAGGCAAGAATATTACCTGATCCGTTATATGTAGGTGAAATTCAGAAAATAGTAAAGAGTAAGTTTAAGGAACATCCAATGTGTATAGCAAAGGCTAATGCAGAGGAAAAAGCATTTGTGGTAAATGTTGTGTTAGACATTATAGACAATCTTTGGTTAGGTTACAGAAAGACAGTACAGTAAAATGAAAATGTTTTTATACTTTACAAATGAAAGAGGAAGTTATATAATGACACTACAGCAGGAATCGAACACACATTCGAATAAAAGCTGGACTTCTATCCGGAATGAAGTAAGAGAAATGAAAACTTAAGCAGAAGGGAGATGAACCAGGTGTCTACAGAAGATTTGAGCAAAAGACAGTTACAGATATATGACAGCATTGTAGCTCATGTACAGGAATACGGTTTTGCATCCACCGTCAGAGAGTTGTGCAAATTAACAGGTTTAGCTTCCACATCATCTATAGTTGGGCATTTAAAGGCTTTAGAAACAAAGGGATACATAAAAAGATATCCTACACATCCTAGAGCAATTACAATATTACAGTAGATGTGTGAGATGGAAATTACCGAAGTATAAGATCAGCTGAATAACAGGTCATGTGCGTAAAGCTAAACAGGCGCAGATGATGGTTACATAAGGCTTACAAGGAATAGTTTCCCATCCTTTGTGAGTACAAAAATTTAATGATTAAATATTTGTATAACAAGGAGAAACACAATTGAACAGAATAGATACTAATGGAAAGAATACATTTAATGTAGTAGATGAAGCCTACATTATTGAGAGTAATCGCAGTGTAAGAAAAGTTACAATCATAAAGATAAGCAGAGATTTCTGTACAGTAAGATTTGCTGATACAGATGGAGCAATAGCAGTAAGAGTAAGCAGACTGTATGGTACCCGCAAGATGGCAGAGGAATCACTGCCAAAGAAACTAACAGTTGCAGTCAGACAGGAAGGACCTCGTCCTCCACATAACGTATGGATGTAGTGGAGGTGATTTGGTGATAGAGTTTGAATATGACAAAACAGGGGTCGGCATACGACTAGAGATGCTTAGGAAAAAGGCTAACAGTTCCAGAGAAAAGGCAGCGGAAGACTTAGACATATCAAAGGATTCCTTATATGCCTACGAAAAAGGGAAAAGCATTATG
This sequence comes from Eubacterium sp. AF34-35BH, assembly GCF_003477765.1. Classification (NCBI taxonomy): domain Bacteria; kingdom Bacillati; phylum Bacillota; class Clostridia; order Eubacteriales; family Eubacteriaceae; genus Eubacterium; species Eubacterium sp. AF34-35BH. The sequence continues at coordinate 12,595 of NZ_QUDZ01000015.1, read as the reverse complement.
AGC
>NZ_QUDZ01000015.1:1825-12582 GCF_003477765.1 Eubacterium sp. AF34-35BH | reverse complement strand
TATATGCCTACGAAAAAGGGAAAAGCATTATGAGCGCAGAAGTATTGGCAAAGGTTTGCATCTTATACAATACTTCAATGGACTACTTACTTAATGGTTATGAATCAGAAAACAATGTTATAATTCCGGAAATAATGATTTCTTTAGGAAAATATAATGTTGAACAACAGAAACACATGTATGCAGCATTGAGTCATATGATGAAAGTGTTTGCGTAAGAAGAGTAAAAATAAAATCACATTTATGGCAAAAGTCATAAGTGTGATTTTTTTTTACTAAAATCTCGTACTATTTTCATACTCCTTTTCGTATTATCCTCGATTTTAAGTTACCCCGGAAAATTTTACAATAAGTGCATAGTCATTGAGGTACCAACCCAAGGCTTAGCTTACAAATACATAGAACAGGTTTCTACTATATTAATAGTGAATCTGCACTACGCCGTGATTAGTGTGGCTTTGTGGTAAGAGCAGCATTATAGCGAGGCAGATTTATACTGGCGACGGTCAGAGGTAAAGAAACAAATATCGTGTAGGAGATTTAATAAGGCGTTTCTCTGTTGTGAAAACAGTCGATAGACATTCAGACGTGATGACTATGTAGATGTAAGTTACCATTTATAACAAATATCATTTTAAAGAAGGTAACAGGATGAAATATGACAAAATAGAAACAGGAGTTAATTTAAGACAGTTAAGGATAGAAAACAAATTGTCACCGGGAGAAGTAAGTGACATAGTTGATAAAAGTGAATCACATATAATGCAACTGGAAAGAGGAAATAGAAACCTTACAGTAGAAATGCTTTGTAAGTTTGCAGATGTATATAATGCAGATCCCAATACTATTCTTGGAATACATACATCAATGTCAGAAGAATTGTATGCAGAATTGAGTATGTTGTCTATGGATATAAGAAATAAGTTATGTTCTAGTTTCTTGGAAATTGTAAAAAGTGTAAAAAACGGACAGAGGTGATTATAAATGACAAAAGGTGCACAAGTAATGATAAGAAATCAGAAAATAGAAAAAAATTCGTAAGATATGGTGAAGGGGCACAATTATATTCAATGTCCCAAAGTACCTTTGAAAAACTTGCAAAGGAAGCAAAAGCTATATATAAGTACAACAAGTTAGTATTAGTAAATACTGAAAAAATAGATGAATATTTAGAATTATTTCATGAATTTTAGAAAAAGACCTTTCATTGACACTTGACTTTTTGGAGTACAAAAAGTAAGATATTGGTAAGTGCAGGGAGGTGTAGATAATGTCAAAAATGGGAAGACCAAAATCTGATAATCCAAAGAATAAGAAAGTATCTACAAGATTATCAGAAGCAGAGTACGATCGTTTGAAATTATATGCATCTAAGCATTCTCTTACAATATCAGAAGTGATTAACTTGAGTTTAGAATATTTGTATTCTAGCAGAGAGTGAAAATGAAGGGCCTTTTTTGTTTATTTGAAAGGAGACCAATCATGGAAAAGAAACGTAAAGATAGTAGAGGAAGAGTTCTTCGTAAAGGTGAAACATTTCGTGAAAAGGAAGGTAGATATTCGTATGAATATAAAGATACCTTTGGAAATAGGAAGACAATTTACTCTGTAGATTTATTGAAATTACGTGAAAGAGAAAAACAAATAGAAAGAGACATAAGTGATGGACTCAACATGTATGTAGCTGGGAAGGCAACATTAAACTATTTGTTTGAAAGGTATATGGATACAAAATATAATTTACGAGAAAATACAAAAGTAAATTATAATTATATGTATGACAATTATGTTAGGAATACCATAGGAAAAAGACTTATAGCTGACATAAAATATTCAGACATCGTTTATTTTTACAAAAGTTTAATTACTGAAAAAGGTTTAGAACTTAATACAGTGGATACAATTCATACGGTAATACATCCGGTGTTTTCAATGGCAGTTAGGGATGACGTTATTAGAAAAAATCCAGCTAGTGGAGTATTGGCTGATATTAAGAAAGAGAGTGGTAAAAATAAAGGAATAAGACACGCTTTGACAATAGAACAACAGAGAGTTTTTATGAAATATATGATTGAAGAGGAACAATTTAATCATTGGATTCCAATTTTTACTATTTTATTAGGAACGGGATGTAGGGTAGGTGAATTTATAGGACTTAGATGGGAGGATGTTGATTTTAAACAAAAAGTAATTAGTATAAATCATAGTATAGTGTACGTGTGCTATGGTAAAGGTGATGGTAGGAAGAGCCATTATGCAATATCTTTGCCTAAGACAGAAGCGGGTATAAGATACATTCCAATGACAGACGAAGTATATGATGTATTCAAAGCAGAGTATTATAGACAACAGGAGAATGGCTTTAGTCAGTTTTCAATAGAAGGAATGTCGGGATTTATATTTACAAATCGTTGTGGAAGAATTTATAATCAACAAACTTTAAATAAAGGACTAAAAAGAATATCCGAGAATTATAACCAGAAGGAATTAATAGATGCAAAGAAACAAAAACGTGAACCTATTATTCTACCACATTTTACATGTCATCAATTAAGGCATACTTTTGCAACAAGATTATGTGAAAGTACAAGTAATTTAAAAGCAATTCAAGATATTATGGGACATGCAAATATTGAAACAACAATGGACATATATGCAGAAGCCACAGTAGGAGCAAAACAAAAAGCAATTGAAAATTTATCAAACAATTTAAAACTTTTTTAGAAAGAGAACCTTATTGTTAGGGACGTAAAAAGTGACAAAAGACGTGAAAAGGACGTAATAATAATATTCTTTTATACATTATAATACACTATGATAAGTTTGACTGAATTAGGGAAATAATGATAATACCTTGTAGTATGGGATAATAAGTATAGCATATTAGTATTCCCGACAATGAAGCAGTTGGATAAATAATTTATCAAATAAAAAGATTAAGCACTTTCTAAAAAGAGATTTTTAGGAAGTGTTTTTTTAAATAAAAATAAGTCAGAATAAAAATGAAACTCCATTAATTTCGGAAACTCAAAGATTATTTTATAAGCATATACTAACAGCAAGGTATGATAAAATACTTTTGTCATCGTTTGAGAAATTATGTAAAAGAGGTTGATAAAATGAAAAAGATAGCAACCCAAGGAGATATCTGTTTACAGGGAGATTATGATTTTGTATATAAGGTCGCAGAAATAACTTATACTTTGTGGGAAGACGAAAATCGAAAGCAGTACCATGATTTATTAAAGGCGCTATATAGCACAGAACGTAAGTTTTTGTATTCCTGCAGAAGAGCCGGTATAGCACAGTCTGCAAAGAAAGGAAATCTTTGCCCTAGCCTTTCTATTATATAAAAAAAGATACATTGACAAAAAATGAGGAGTTTATTTTTTTCCTATATTCAACTAACATTAAACCCGAAAATTGCAACAAGGACATATAATTAACATTAAATAAAGGGGCTAAGGTGAAAAAAATAACAAAATACTGGAAAAAATTAAAAATAAGAACTCAAATTATTTTAGTTTACATACTTATACTTATCTTATCGTTTGCACTAACATTTACTTTCGTATCAATGGTTAATAACAAATACACCAAAATGGAAGTTGGAAAAGCAGGGGAACAGACTGTTAGTGCAGTTCAGGGAAACTTGTCCCTTGTTTTTGAAAATGTAATACAACTTTCTACATATATATATTTTGATGATATAGTACAGGGCTCATTGAAAAAGATTAATTCCAAAAATATTGAAATTGAATACCAAAAGAACATAACAAAAAGTTTGTTTAATATGATATTATCGGGAGATTATATTTCAGGTGTGTACATTTTTGACAAATATGATAATTGTTACAACTCTTATAGGAAAACGCCAAGAAAAATAGATAAAAACATTAGGAAAACTAACTGGTATCGAAAAATGGAAAAGGCGAACGGAAATGGCTTTTTCTATAAAGGAAGCGATGGAACTATTGATTATTACCAAAATAATAACTATTTGTGTTATGTAAGACAAATTGTTGATAAAAATAATTACAAACCAGTGGCAACTTTGTTAATAACTCTTGACCCAAATGTATTACAGGGATATTTTAATCAGGTTTCTGATGACAAAAACCAGTTTTACATTGTGGATTCAAAAGGAGAATACGTTGTCGAACCAGAAAACAAACAGGAAAATTTTGTTAAATATACAAAAGATACTAAAAGAATGTCACAAGGCTTTGAAGAAGTAAAAACCTCTAAAGGAAAATGTATTGCTGTAGGTCACAGTATGGGAATACAGGATTGGAAAATAATAGGAACATTTTCTCTTGATGAAATATCTTCATTAACCCCTTACTATTCCACAGTAATCATTATTATCATGTGTCTTAACATTATATTTGTATTTTTGTGCTCAACCTTGCTAACGTATTTGATTTTTAAACCTATTGGAAAAATTGAAGAACATATGAAATTAATAGAAAATGGTAAGTTTATTACAATGGAAAGTGACGAGTACGAAAACGAAATAACCAATTTACGTCAGGTTTTTAATCATATGATTTTGTCAATAAAAAAACTTATGAACAAAGTAAAAGAAGAGGAAGGAATTATTGCCAAAGGAAAATTGGATATAATTTATGCTCAAATAAATCCTCATTTTTTGTATAACACATTAGATGCTGTGTCGGCGTTAGCATTAATGGAGGAAAATGAAAAGTGCTTTGAAATAACTCAGGCATTGGGAAATTTTTATAGAAATAGCTTGAACAGTGGCCTTGATTACATAACTGTGGAAGATGAAATAGACAGTATTAAAAGCTATATCACTATTTTAAATATGAGATATGACAATCAAATTAAGGTGGACTATCAGATAGAGGAGTCAGTGAAGAAGGAAAAAATATTAAAACTTTTGCTTCAACCGTTAGTTGAAAATGCAGTCCATCATGGATTGAATGGTGAGGAAGGTACTGTAAGCATTAAAGCTTTTTCTCAGGATGATGAAATTATTTTCATTGTGTCAGATGATGGCGTTGGAATGAGTGAAGACAGGGTCGAGGCAATATTGCATGGGAAGAATATAACAGGAAAATCAGGCTTTGGTTTGCACAGTTTAATACAGAGAATCAGACTTTTATACGAAATAGAAAATCCTATTATTATACAAAGCGAAATTGGAAATGGAACAGAAATAATTGTAACAGTTAAAAAGATGAAGGGGGAAAATTATATATGTTAAATGTACTATTAGTGGATGATGAAAAGTTAGAGCGGGTTTTAATTCACAAAGGCTACAGCTGGGAGGAGAATGGTTTTCGAATTGTAGGAGAGGCGGCTTCTGGAAAAGAAGCATTGGAATACATGGCGTACCATCATGTAGATATTGTTGTAACAGATATAAATATGCCGGTTATGGATGGTTTGAAATTTTCTGAGAGACTGTTGGAAAAGTATCCTAAATGTAAAGTCGTAATAGTAACCGGCTTTAGAGAGTTCGAATATGCACGAAAAGCCATAAAACTTGGAGTGGAGGAGTTCCTACTAAAACCTATTAATATAAAAGAACTGGCAGAGGTAATGAACAACTTAAAAAATAAACTAGCCAAAATCAAAGAAGAAGCTTCAAAGGTTGCAAAACTTAAGGAAAGTGTCGAAAAGAATTATGACATACTAAGGGAAAGTCTACTTTTAAGATTAGTAGAAAAAAGAATTGATGAAGAAGAAGCTTTAAAGAAAATGAACACTTATAACTGCATAAAACTTTTAGATGGTGTAGTGTGTGCAAATATTAAAATCAAAGAGACTCAGGAAAAAGAAAACTATCGAAAGGTGTTCGATTTTATTCAAAATAACAGTGGTGAAAATGCTATTTCCTTTGTACATTTTATGCACAATATAGTAATTCTTTTTGAGAATACAGATTTGAAAGAATGTATGGCTTATGTTAATGACTGGCATAAAAAAATTAATTCTATGGGGATAAGTGTAACTATTGGAATTAGTGAAAAAAACAGTGGCTTTGGTGGTATATCAACGTCATACAATCAAACCAACAAAGCTATTGAAGCGTCTGTTCTTTTAGGCAGAAATAAAGTTATTGGATATTCAGAATACAAGAAAATTATGAATCAAAATAACATAAAAAAGGAAATTGACTGGGATGAATTTTTAGAAGCGATAATTAACTGCAAAATGAAAAATGTTGAAAATCATTTAAACGATTATATAGAAGTAATCAAAGATACTAAAATTCCGGATGAAGAATATCTTAAATTAATGACTATGACAATGATTATGCGCGCAGGTTCCACTTTAAATAAATATGGAATAAACTTATATGAGCTAATAAATGAAGAAAAGGTGTTTAGTGATGTAAGAGGAATTACAAGTTTAAAGGACGTTTCCGTATGCACAAAAAAATACATTGAAACTATTTGCGAGTACCACAATCAGAAGAAAGTCAAAAGAAATACAAATGTAATTAAGGATGCACTTGAATATGTAAATAGAAATCTATATAACTCAAAACTTTCTTTGAAAAAAGCAGCAACAGATTTATATACAAACGAGAGTTATTTAAGCAGAGAGTTTAAGAAGGCGTATGGTATGAGTTTTGTTGAATATGTATCAAGGAAGAGAATTGATGCAAGTAAGAAGTTACTTAAGGAAACTAATCTGAAGGTATATGAAGTGGCTGAAAAAATAGGTTTTAAAGATGCACATTATTTTTGCATATGTTTTAAGAAACAAACGGGTCAAACAATAAAAGAATACAGAGGCGCATAATAAAAAAGGTTAAAAATTTGAGTAAAATTTTTAACCTTTTTTAGTCAAAATATTAAATTGAGATAGGCGTTATGAATAAAGTATACTTTGGTTATAAAAATTGAGGAGGAGATACAATGAGAAAGAAATTTTTTAAGAAAGCGTTGGCACTTACTTTAGCGTCAACAATGGCATTCTCAATGGTAGGATGCGGAAGTAGCAGCAAGGATAGCAGCGAAGGAAAAAGTGATGATGGAACAATCACTTTAAATGTTTGGCACCAGTGGTCAAACGACACTAACGAACTTAAGGGCAGATATGAAGAAGCTGTAAAAGCGTATGAAAAAGAAAACCCTAAGGTAAAAATCAAAACAGAAACTTTAGACACAGAAGCGTACAAAACAAAAATTAATGCTGAATTTGCAGGAGATGCAAAGGGTATTGATGTATTTTATTGGTGGGGCGCAGGCACAGCTAAGAAGCTAGTTGATGCGGGAAAAGTAATGCCTTTGGATGATTACATAACTGATGAAGTTAAGTCAAATATGATGGAAGGCGCAACATCAGCCTTTGAATATGATGGTAAGTTATATTCAGTTCCAATGTTTTCATGGTACATGACATTGTTCTGCAATAAGGCATTATTTGAAAAGGCTGGCGCAAAGCTTCCTAACACATATGATGAATTAGTAGATGCTGTTAAGAAGTTAGAAAAAATAAAAGGCGTTACACCAATGGCTGCAGGAGCAAAGGACGGATGGAATGCAGCTTTTGTATATCAGGCATTAGCGTTAAGAGAAGTTGGAGCAACAGGTGTAAACGATATGTTATCAGGAAAGAAAGAATTCGGTGACGAAGGTTACACAAAAGCAGCAGAAAAAGTAAAAGATTTATATGAAATGGGTGCATTTGGCGACAATCCTTTAGAACAGGGTAACGATGATGCAAATGCAGCATTTGAAAATGGAAAAGCAGCAATGAGAATTATGGGAAGTTGGTTTGCTAACAATGTATACACTGACAAGGCAGCAACAATAAAACCAGAAGATGTTGTAGCATTAAAGATTCCTACAATTTCAGATGGAAAAGGTGAAGCAACAGATTATTGTGGTGGATTCGTTGAATCATTCTGGGTAAACAATAACACAAAATATAAAGAAGAAGCAGCAAAGTTTGCCATTTACATTAATGAAAAAATGGGTGTTGCATCATACGAAACAGGTTCAGGATTTAGTGGATGGAAAACAAAAGCAGACGAAAGCAAGTTAAATCCATTATTTATTCAGATTAAAGATTTATTATCAGAAGGAAAGCAGGGCGTACTTGCATGGGATACATCTTTAGAAGCAGAACCTGCAGCAGTACATAATGAACAGGTACAGACTTTATTTGCAGATGGAGCAGATGTAAAAGCGTTTATAGAAGAACATAAGGCAGCAATTAATGGTAAATAGTAAGTGAGGCGGGAAGTATTATGAACAAAATGCTTGGAAATAAAAAGTACATATTAATATTTATATTACCGGCGTTAGTTTTATTTATAGGATTTACATTGATTCCGTTAATAACATCAGGTATATACAGTTTCTTTGAGTACAACGGGATTGGGAGCAAAACATTTATCGGCATAAAAAATTATATACAATTATTTACTGAGGATAGATATTTTCCTCTCGCAGTTAAGAATTCATTAATACTTGTTGCAGCATCATTATGTATTCAGCTACCAATATCTTTAACATTGGCTTTGGTATTATCAAAAGGTGTAAAAGGAGACAATTTTTTTAGAACCATATATTTTATTCCAGTTGTAATATCAAGTATGGTTATTGGTCAGTTGTGGTTGAAAATGTTTAATAGTGACTACGGTGTAATTAACACCGTAGTCAGATATTTTATACCAGATTATGAACATTCGTGGTTAACTAAAAATGCATTTCTGACAGTATTGATACCCTCTATATGGCAATACATTGGTTACCATTTGATTATTTTCTATGCCGGTATTAAATCAATATCAACTGATTACTATGAGGCTGCCCAAATTGATGGGGCATCAACGTTGCAAATTTATAGAAAAATAACTTTACCGTTGTTGGTACCTGTAATAAAAACCTGCGTAATATTTGCAATAACAGGTTCTCTAAGAGCATTCGATTTAGTTTATGTTATGACTGGTGGTGGACCAAATCACGTCAGTGAAGTTCCTGCCACATTAATGTATAACAACTTATTTAGAAAAGGCTTATATGGTTATGGAAGTGCTCAAGCCTTTTTCATAGTAGTAGAATGTTTAATATTTACATTTATTGTAAATAGGATATTCAAAAAAGCAGAGAAAAATGTGTCAGCAGTGTAGGAGGGGGAAATGAACAAGAAGAAATTAAAATCAATACCAAAATTTACAATATTATTGTTAATTGCAATAACTCAAATTTTCCCCTTATATTGGTTAATAACATTTTCTTTAAAAAGCAACACGGAAATATTTGGAGAGAATGTTATAGGATTACCAAAGATATGGAGATGGGACAATTATGTAACAGCTCTAAGTTCTTCCAACTTAATACGATATTTTCTGAACTCTGTTTTATATACAGTAGTTACAGTAGTTGTAGCTGGCGTAATAGCAGCTATGGCAGCATACGCAGTTTCTAGAATGATATGGAAAATGAGAAATATTGTCTACGGATTATTTATGATAGGAATTATGATACCAGCGCAGGCAGCGTTACTTCCACTATTTCAGATTTTGGATAAATTAGGCTTAAAAGGTGGTTATTTAGGACTAATGATTCCGTATATAGCAGGTGCGTTACCTATGAGTATTATGATTTTAGTAGGCTTTTATAGAGGTATACCAAGAGAAATGGAAGAGGCAGCGTACATTGACGGATGTGGAATTTTTAAATGCTTTGTACAAATTATTTTACCTATGGTAAAACCAGCAATAGCTACAGCTTCAATATTTACATTTTTAGGAACATGGAACGAATTAATGTTAGCTAATACATTTGTGGATAGCGATATGTATAGAACACTTCCTGTTGGAATAATGTCTTTAGCAGGTCAGTATTCAACAGAATGGGGACTAATTGGGGCAGGTATGGTTATAGCAACTTTACCTACGATAATTATATACTTCTTCCTAAGCAAACAGGTTCAGGAAAGTTTGGTTGTGGGAGCTGTAAAAGGTTAAAATTGAATTATAATTACAAATGAAATAGAAGCTAATCTCAAAAAGTTGAAAATAATGTGCACTATTTCCTTCAGGTGTAAAAGACAGAAAATTCAACAATAGAGATTAGCTTATTATTTAATGCTAAATTTCTACATGATTAATATTACTTTATACTATAGTAGTTAAATATATTAGAAAATTACAAATCAAATACAGAAATTTAAAGTTGTTACAGTATTTCTGTGCTCATATTAGGAAAAACAAAGACTACTTTTTGCCATAATGTATTGGCGGTTGAATAAGATTATTTGGTAAAATAATCGAAAAAAGAAAAAAAAGAAAAAAGTTGTTGACAGGTGTATCCAAAGATGGTAGTATATCTCTTGCACTCGCAAAGAGTGGGTGCCAAACAACTTAAATCTGTTAGTTGACAGAAAAAAAACTTTTTTGAAAAAAGTTAAAAAAAGTTGTTGACAAACGTAAATAAGTGTGTTAAATTAATATGGCTGTTGAAAAACAGCAAACAAGAACATTGATAATTGAACAGCAACCATCCCTGAAAATTCAAAATAAATTTTCAGAGCGAACATTGTTAAATGAGTAATCATTAACGATTTCCAAAACAAACAGTAATGGATGAATGGCTAACGTCATTCTGACAGAACAAACACTTTTAACGAGAGTTTGATCCTGGCTCAGGATGAACGCTGGCGGCGTGCTTAATACATGCAAGTCGAACGAAGCACCTCTCCCGAAGATAGACCCAGCTTGCTGGGAATTGATTCATTTGAGGTGACTGAGTGGCGGACGGGTGAGTAAC
>NZ_QUDZ01000014.1:7676-31002 GCF_003477765.1 Eubacterium sp. AF34-35BH | reverse complement strand
TGGAAACTTCTAAAAGTGTACGACAGGTTACATCAAGAGGAGTAAAAAGTGAACTTCAAGAAGTAACCAAAAGGGGTCCGCTTATTAGTAAGACTAATAGTAATAATATTAATATAAATAATACTAAAGAGAGTAATAATATCTTATCTAATCCCATGGTGAAAAATGCAGTTGATGTGATGGGAAGAGAAGAAGAATCAATTTTTGAAAAATATACAAAAATGGTAAAGGATAACATAGACTATGATGTTTTAATTAGTAGACATTATCTTGAAAAGTCAATGATAGATGGAATGGTTAATCTTATTGTTGAAACCATTATCAGTGAAAATGATTATATTATTATTTCAAGTACAAAGTTTCCAAAAGAGGCTGTAAAGTCCAGATTCTCAAAATTGGACATCAGTCATATTGAGTATGTGTTAGAGTGCATGAATCATAACACAACAAACATAAAGAACATTAAGAAATACCTGTTGGCAGCACTTTATAACGCACCAACAACAATTGACAGTTATTATAAGGCAAGAGTGCAACATGATATGCCGGAACTTGCAAATTAGAAAGTGGGACACCGGGTCCCAATGTTTAAAATACAGAGTATGGTTGAAAGAGTCGAAATTCAACCACATTAGAATTTGAAATCGAAGATTACTATGATAGAATATATTTATCAATTCTTGGTGGAATTACCACAACACTAAGAATGATGGATATTTGTTATAAATGGTTAAAATACAATTCGACAGAAGGGTTGGAACAATGATTAAGAAAAAAAGTAAATATTTGATTATGGCAATGCTGGTTGTTACACTAGAGTTTTGTTTTACCACCAAAACCGTAAATGCCAAGTCAGTGGGAAAAGTAACAAACGTTAAGGTTTCTTCCATTACAAAAAAGTACAAGACAATAATGGATGCAAGTTTAAGAAAAACATCAGTTAAGTACAAAGCAGGTTATAAGATAACATGGAAGAAAATGAAAAATGTTTCAGGTTATAAGGTATATGTTTATTATCCGGCAGTGAAACAATGGAAATGCGTTAAGACAACAAAGAATAATAAATATACACTGACAAATCTATTAGCCAATGAAAAAGTTAAGCTAAAGGTAAGAGCTTATAAATCTACAGATAATGGAGCAAATGAGCAGGGAAAGTTTTCAAAGACCATAACAGTGAAAACAAAGAGTCTTACATATGTTAAGAAATCCAATGGAAAAATAAAAAAAGGATTTCATGACAGAGTGGCAGCGGAAAATGCTTTCATAGTGCAGAATGGTTACAGAACCAAAGCGGGAGCAGATAAAATTGAATGGTCGGATACGTTATATAAGATTTGCCTTATAAGGGCAAAGCAAATAAGCAAGAACTTTTCACATAACGGATGGTCAGACACAGCGTTTGATTTTCTACATAAGAATTATGGCATAGATGAAGAATATTATTGGTACAAAGGTGATAATGGCATGGAATATGGAGAGCCATATGTTTCAGGTGAGAATATTGCAATGGGTGCAACCAATTATAAAGATGCTATGAAACAGTGGAAGAACAGTCCGGGACATTACAATAATTTGAAAAGTATCAGTCATAAAAGCGGAGCAATAGCATGTTATGAATCAGGTAACGGCACATATTGGGTAGCCTTGTTTTCAGACATTAATGTAGACAAAATACTCAATGAAACAAGTAAATAAAATAGTTAGAACGTCTTATTAAGTTAAGGCGTTCTTTTTTTGCACAAAGACAAAATTTTTAGGAGGAAATGTGAAAATGAAAGTTAAGAGAATTATAGCAGGATTATTGGCAATGGTAATGTTACTTACAGCCACATTGCCAACAAGTAATGTAAAAGCAGCATCAGGAACAGCATCGTTGGATTCCTTAGGAAAGCTTGGAACAGTCAACGTGGGCTCGAAAAGTGAAAGTGGCATATGGCTACAGACACTTGTAAATGAAAAGCCGGTTTTTTGTATGGATTTGGGATTGGCATGTCATACAGGATATACCTATATTTCAAAGACAAAGACAATTAGCAGTGACAGTTCAAATAAGAAAGATGCGTTGGAAGCTAAAATTGAATATTGGTATGCCATAAGCAAGAATAAAAGTAATAAGGCTTGGGTATATGCACAGTGTCTTATATGGGCTGTTGAAGAAGGAATTACAAGCGAAAGTGGATTAAAGGACATAATAAGCCAGGTAAAGAAAAACACCGGTTATTATTCAAACGATACCATATATTCAGATATCTTTAATCCTGGAAAGACAGTATCATGTGATGTGGATATTTGGGAATATTCAGGAAGTACAAAAAAGAATCAGGTTCAGAGGTTATTACAGATAAATTCAACAGAAACAGAATATAATTTTTATCCGTTAAAATCCAGTGACTATTATCGTCAGAGAATAACTTTACAGAAGCAGGATGAAGATGGCAAGGCATTGTCACAGGTTACATTTAGATTTACAACAAAGAATATTAAAGAATTATATTCTTATCAGTACAATGGTTGGGGAGACTCAGTTAAGGAAGACGTAGATGGTGATGCTACAACGTTTACACAGGATGTTAAAACAGATTCAAATGGTAAGATTATCTTTAGATTTACATATCAGTTAAATTCAAAGAAGTATTACTATGTAAAGGACAATGACTTAAAGGGAATGACAAATGATGAGAAGAAAGAGATAAAAGATACTTTAGATGACAAAGGATATTCATATGCATCAGATTTGTCAAAAGCAGGAGCACAAAAGTTAATAAAGAATGACATCAATGACCAGATGGATGATATCTCAAACAATTATGTTATAGAGGAAATCTCATCAGGTAACAACAACATTCTTACATCGTTTGTTGTTGATGCAGGTTTAAACAAGATTACCAGTCAGTCATCAAACAAGGTTACAGTAACACTTACAAAGTCTGATTCATGGAAGAAGAACAGTGACGGAAAGTGGCCCGAGACTGCAGAAGAGTTATACAGTAATTACAAGCTTGCATACAAGCCTGTTCTTAAGGACAAATACAAGAAAGTAAAAATGACTGTGTGGAAAAAGGATTCTGAAACAGGCAGTACACCACAGGGAGATGCAACATTGGAAGGCGCAGTGTATGGAGTATATTCAGATGTAGCATGCACAAAACTTGTAAAGTCATACAAGACCAATGCCAAGGGTACATTTGAAACAGACTATTACAGATGTGGTGTAAACATGTACTTAAAGGAAATTACACCGCCTGAAGGCTACCTTAAAAATGACAAGGTATACACAATCACAAAGGATGGTCAGCAGTTTACCAACGAATACAATTCGGCAGAAACACAGGTTGATGACGACGTGGTAAAAGGTGACGTATCAATTATTAAGGGAATGGGAAATGGTCTTGCAGGTATTGTTGCACCTGAAAACAAGGCACAGTTTCAGATTTACCTTGCAAGTGCAGGTTCATATGACAAGGCAAAGGCAACAGAAAGAGACATTCTTACAACAGATTTAACAGGTTATGCAAAGTCAAAGAAGATGCCATATGGAACATATGTGGTTCATCAGACTGTTGGAGCTACAAACACTGAAAAGTGTCCTGACTTTTACGTGAATGTGAAGGAAAACGGAAAGACATACAAGTATCTTTTAAACAATCCGGAATTCAACGCATATCTAAAAATCGTAAAGAAGGATTCAAAAACAAATCAGACAGTTTTAAAGGCTGGAACAACATACCAGATTTACAAAGTTGATAAAGATGGCAAGGAAACTCTTGTGACACAGACACACAGCAATGGAAATGCAATAGAGGTTGTGGACAGATTTGTAACAGATGAAACAGGAGAAATCATTACTTATGAGAAATTGAAAGCCGGCACATACAGGGTTTATGAAATCGAAGGACCTGAAGGATACAGGGTGAACAGACAGCCGGTAATGGTTGAGATTAGCAGTAACTCATACAAGACAATGGTGGACAAGCTTGGTAAGGAATATCTGTATGCAGAGTGTGAGTACTATAATGATGTGACTTACGGAAAATTTACAATAAATAAAAGTGGTCCTGAATTATGCAAGAAAGATGATGAAAGCAATTCAGAAGAAAGTAAGTCAGATAAAGATGAGGAAATCAATAATTTAGTTAACACAGAAAAGAATGGAACAAAGGGAAGTAATGCAGAGAATGGTGAAAATGAAACAACATCAGACTTATTTAATCCATTTAACTACAAGGACACATTGCTAAATGGTGTTGTATTTGAACTTACTGCAAGAGAAGACATCATGTCACAGGATAATCAGGGAACAGTATTGTTTAAAAAGGATTCAGTTGTTGCAAAAATTACAACAGGTGAAAAGGCAGAGTTTACAAATGATTGCAATGGTATCTGTGGTTACGTGTTAAACGATGACGGAACAATGACACTTAATGTTCCACTTGGAGAATACACCTTAAAAGAAGTAAAGACAAACTATGGTTATGTTCTTCCAGAACAGTCATTCTGGAACTTAAGCTTTAAGTGGAATAACAAGGATGATGAGTATGTGTTTGACATTTCTGAAAACTCAAAGGATGGAAAGATTGACATACACAATGACATGGTAAAGACAGACATTACACTTGAAAAGCAGGATTCAAAGACAAATGAGCCTGTTGGAAATGCAAGATTTGGATTTTATTCAAGGGACAACATTTACGATAAGAATGGAAATGTGATTGTTGCTGCAGGTGAAAAGATTGCAACAGTAACAACTGACAAGGAAGGAAAGGCGAAAATCCCATTTGATGTACCTGTAATGGATGAAGGTTATGGAAAGATGGAAGGCAACTTAAATTCAGGAGATTATTATTTCCTTGAAGAAAGTGTTAGCGACAGTTATTACATTAACAGGGAAAGGCATCAGGTACATCTTGAATACAAGGATCAGAAAACTGCAGCTGTATCAACCAAGGCAGTGGTTAAGGAAGAACAGACTGAAACAGTAATCAGCAAAAGAATGATTGCATCATCAGTTGAGATTAAGGACTGCCATTTGAAAATCAGCGATGAAAATGGTAACGAAATCGTAAGCTGGATTACAGGTGACATTTCATCAGTTAAGTTAAATGAAAAGATTGATGAGATGGGATATGATAACGTTCGTGTAGAAAAAGGTGACGGTTATGCAGTTAAGATATACGGCTTACTCCATGACAGGGAATACACATTAACAGAAACAAAGCCGGCGGACGGTTTTGTAACCACAAATGACATTACCTTTAAACTTGTGGAAAGTGATGATGAAAATGCAAAGACAAGGGTACTTATAAAAGATGGTGATGCTTTTAATGAAAATATTGACAATCAGGTGGTAATGTATGATGACACAACAAAGATTGAATTTTCAAAGACAGACATTACAAATGGAAAGGAACTTCCGGGATGTCATATGCAGGTAACTGAAAAGGACACAGGAAAGGTAATGGATGAATGGGTTTCATCAAGACAGAGCCATGTGATTGAAGGAAAGTATGCCGTGGGAAAAACTTATGTTTTAATGGAAACAAAACCAAGAGACGGATACGCAACAGCAACAAGTATTGAATTCACGGTGGCTGATGATGGAAAAGTCCAGAAGGTAAACATGGTGGATGACACAATCAAGGTTGAATTCAACAAGATTGCATCAGACACAAAGAAACAGCTTGGTGGTGCAAAGTACAATGTATATGACAGCAAGGGCAAGAAGGTGTATGAGTTTACAACCGGAAAGAAAGCTAAATTTATCGAAGGCATCTTTAAGGCAGGAGAAACCTACACATTTAAGGAAGTGGATGCACCAGAGCATTACAAGGTTGCAAAGGATAAGAAAATAAGAATTAAGGACACGGGAAAGGTTCAGAAACTTACAGTTACGGATGAAAGAATCCCTGTGGTACCTGACACACCACAGACAGGCATTAATGGAAAAACAGCAGGAATGGTGGTTTCAGTTATTTCATTATTACTTGCACTTGGATGTTTTGCATGCGTAAGAGCAAAGGACAGGTCAAAATACAATTTTAAACAGGAGAAGGACGATGAAGAGGATAATTAAAATATCTCTGATACTTCTTTTAGTGGGGATGGCTGTGATTGCAGCTGTCCCTTTTTTTAAGGAAAAAAGAACAGAGAGAAAGTATGAGAATGAATTTAAGAACATACAGGAGAGTGTGACAGAAAAGAAGTCTGATGTAAATGGTCTTGTAAAGAAAAACAAGGACTGCATAGGTTATGTGGAAATACCGGGAACAACAATAAGTTATCCTGTGATGCAGACAAAGGACAAACCGGATTTTTATTTGAATCATGATTTTAACAGGAATTACGGTTTTTATGGAACACCATATTTAAGTGCATACTGTGATGTGAAAAAATCAGATAACCTGATTATTTATGGTCACAACATAAACGGAGGAAAAATGTTTGGAGCATTGGAGAAGTATAAGGATAAGGAGTTCTTTAATAAGCACAGGAAGATATATTTTACAACGGATAAAAAGAGAGAGTATGAAGTGTTTGCAGTGATGAGTGTTAACATACATAAGTTTGAATACTGGAAATTTGTAATGGCAAGGGATAAGAAAGAGTATGACGAGTTCGTTGACAAGGTGGAAGAGCATAGTTTGTGGAGACAGGGGAATAAACCCAAGTATGGAGAACAGATGCTGATGTTGTCAACTTGTGATAATGGAAAAGGGGATGACTGGAGAATTGTTCTAATAGCCAAGTGTGTATATTCTTAACGTAAAAAGGAAAAAAGTGCAGTATAAGAAAATAATTTTGAATAAGAAGTTTACAAAAATATGTATATTACCTTTTTATATGGTATAAGCGCTTATGAAAAAAATTAAGGAGAATAATATTATGGATGAAATGGTAAAAAGAACGCAAGTTTATTTGAATGCAATGTATGGAGGAAATTCAGGGTACGAAGTTATACCAGAAAATGGAATTACTGGTTGGACCACAATTTATGCATTAACAAGAGCTTTGCAAATTGAATTAGGAATTACTGCAACAGCAGATAGCTTTGGACCAACTACAATTTCAAAATTTAATTCTAAATTTCCGAATGGAATAAAACAGCAAAATAGTAGCGATACTACAGAAAATAACATATATGCAATTATTCAAGGGGCATTATGGTGTAAAGGCTATTCAACAGGAGCAACAGGAATAACAAAACACTTTTATAGTGGTACAGGAGGAGCTGTTAAGAAAATGAAAGAAGACGCAGGTTTAACTAATACAGATTCTACAGTTACACTTGCGGTAATGAAAGCATTGTTATCCATGAATCAGTACGTCACTTTAACCTTAAGAGGAGGAAACGAAAAGATAAGACAAATACAGCAGCATTTTAATAATAAGTATATTGATTATATAGGACTTGCTCCATGTGATGGAGTTTATGGAAGAGAAATGAATCAAGCTATGATTAAGGTGCTACAGGCAATCGAAAAATTTTCTGTAAGTGAGGCAACGGGATATTTTGGAGAAGGTACAAAGAATAGATTACCAATGTTGCCATCAAAAACGAATGAAGAGGCAATCTATTTATTTAGGGCAGCATTATGTTGTAACGGATATGATGTCTTGCTGTCTACAACTTGGGATACAGCTTTAGAAAATAAAATAGATGAATTTCAAAAAGACATGTTACTAACTAGAACAAAAAAAGCAGATACTAATACTTGGATGGCATTATTGGTGAGTAGAGGCAATACTGACAGATCAAGTAATGGTTGTGATACAAGATTTGAAATGACACAAGATCGTTTAAATATACTAAAGGCAAATGGTTATGAAGTAATAGGACGATATTTAACAGGAGGTAGTTTTAAAGAATTAAGAGAAGGAGAAGTAGAGCGAATTATTTCTAATGGTATGAAACTGTTTCCTATTTTTCAAGAATCAGGTGCAAATCTTGAATATTTTACATCTGCGAGAGGAAAAATAGATGCAGAAAAATCAACAAAAGCAGCAAGAAAATACGGCATTCCAAAAGATAGTATAATATATTTTGCTGTTGATACAGATCCATTAGATGGAGATATTACAGGAAAGATATTACCATATTTTAAATCATTGTCAGAAAATTTTGATCCAGAATATAAAATTGGGGTATATGGAACACGTAATGTGTGCACACAAGTTTGCAATAAAGGATTTGCAGAAACAAGTTTTGTAAGTGATATGTCATATGGATTTAGTGGAAATATGGGATTTAAAATTCCTCAAAAATGGAATTTAGATCAATACTATGAAATAAAAGTATCAGAATCTGGATGGGATTTTGATTTAGATAAAACAATGTATTCAGGACGTTTTCCATTAGTAAGCAAAGTGGAACATAGCAGTTATGAAAGACCAGAAATTCCAACAGTAAAGGAACCATCAATCAATACATTAATTGATGATATTAAAAATTTGGAAAGTATGTATGTAACTTATTATGAAAAGAATGTGGGTTCAACAACAAATCCAAGTATTGTCACACCAAATGTGGTTGTTAATGGAATAACTAACTTTTTAAGGGGTGAAGAATATGAAGGATGGCAATGGTTCTTTACTACAGGTCATGCAGTTGACGAAGCATTTTCCAATTATGTGAAGAAAAATAATGCTGAGTTATATAGTAGACTAAAACCTTACATAAGAAAGGAAACATCTAAAGAAAAGAGATTTCTTTTATCAGATGGGAATATAGGGCTCATAGATCTAAGTCATATGGCAGCAACGATAGAAGCTTATTTAGGAACAGGATTACCTCCTTCATTTTGGGCTGGCTGGGGAGGTGACCTTGCAACTGGTATGAGTGATACAACTATTAATTACGAAAATAAAAATAAGGATGGTTTTGAGATATATAAGGATAAAGATTTACAAACTATAGCAAATATGACCATCGGAAAAAATACATTAACGTGTAATTATTCAGATTTTTGCTGTGATTTTGATGCGTATGCTATACAGAAAAAAATTAGAAGTTATACAGATGAAACGGATTATCATAGATTTTCAAAAGCATTATCATGGTATTATACAGCAGAATACGCAAAGAGATTTGAACAGATTTTTGATGAGATTGGATGCTCAAAAACTCTAGGACGATTAAAAGCTGCAGTATATGATAAGATGACAGGTGTGGACGAAAAAGTAGGATTGCTTTTATTGAAAGCAGATAATCCTTCTGATGAAGTAATTCAAGCATGTTGTTCTTCATTTGCAAATTATGTATATAGTATGATTTAAATTAAATAATAGGAGTGTGGCTGTTGTGTTCTGCAACAGTCACATTTTGGATTTAAAACCAATATTTAGTCAAATTGCAGGAGAGAAAATTTAAGGGTTGTCTAATTGTAAGTGTAATCATAATTTATTATGAAAAAATTTTTTGCTAATTAATTGACCTAATAAAAATATGAGTGTTGAAATAAAAGAAATAAAGGCAAAGTATATAATGGTTTCAAAGTTATAATTATGGTATGAACTTTTAATAATGCTTAACAAAGGAAGAAATAAAGCAAAGGTATTTATGATAAAAAATATTAGAGAAGACAATAAAAAATAATATGGTTTAGTGCGTTTATTTCTTTTTTGTGTAATGAGTCCAATAAAAAAACTTGTGACATAGATTATAGCATGATAAAAAATCCAATAGAAACCAAAATACCATAAGTAGAATAAATCTGATGAATGAGGGATAAATGTTCCAATAATCATTATTGAAACGAGAGTCGTAAAATATAAGGTAAGTGGTAAAAATCTTTCAAACAATATTCTAATCATATAATATAGAAACTCCTTTAAAAACAATTATCCTAATATTATAATGTGAATTTTTTTTTTGTCAAGAGAGGTGGTTTGCTAATTAGTCAATGTTATTACCTAATTAAGCAAATAAGGTAGAATGATTTAAAAAAATGTTATATAAAAATATAAATTCTTGTAATAATAAAATACTAACTCAACGTACGTTTAATTAAAACTTTACCAAAAAAAATTATTTCTTTTGTGGAAAGTCTATACCGGATGTGTCAGGATTATTTAGAATGCCTAACAAAACACATATTGCACAAATGCTTTGTACTACTGTCATTATAGTATCATTGTCTATAATAAATCCAAGTGATGAAAGAATTGTTAATAAATATCCCGTTAGTCCAATTATTGTAGCTGGATTTTTTAATCTGTTTAAATATTTTCTCATAATATCGCCTTCTTTCTATAGTTGATAATTTATACATTGAGTTAGTATATTGATTAATAAGAGAAAAACAGCTTATTTGTAAATATATTTGCAAAAATAAATGGAGATCAACATAGTAAGTTAAACAAGATTAAAAAGCATATGAGGTTAAAAATATTTAGAATACAGTATAGTTTGAAAAAGTAAATATTGTGAGTGCAAGTTATATAGAAATTAATTAAAAATGTTTTTAAGAGTTTACATATTTGTCTCTTTTTTCTTTTTAAAAAGAAAAGGAGACAAGTATGAAGGCAGAAAAGTTCGCAAATTTAGTTAATAAGGCAAAAAATAATTCCGAAGCAGTAATGGAGATTTTAAAAATTATGAAACCGATAATAAACAAATATGTAAAGAAAATTTATTTTATGGATAAGGAAGATGCTGAACAGGAATTGAATTTAGCAATAATAGAAGCTATTCAAAGAATATCAAATTGTAAATATGATGGACAGTGTATAGTATATATTGAAAATGCTATTAAATTTAAATATGCACATTTGTGTAAATCTAATATTAGAAGAGAAGAAGCAGAAGGAAAGTATGTAGAAGAATTAAAAGAAGTATTGGTAGGTGAAACAAGTTTGGAAGTTGAAAAAACTATAGATTTTAAAAGTAAAGTGCAGCAATTATCAGAAAAGAAAAAACAAATTTTAACGTATTTATATTTAGGATATACAGATAACGAAATTGCAAAAGAACTAGGAAATTCTAGACAATACATTAATAGAGTAAAGAAAGAACTATTTAAATAAATTTATCAGTATAATTTGATGTTTGGTTACATAAATGGTTATATAAAGAGGTTTGAAAAATGATTATAATAATGGAATATTACAATTTTGGAGGTTATTATGTTTAAAGTAAATAGTTCTTTATCAAAATCTAATATTCCGAGAACAATTAGATTTTCGGAAGAGACACACAATTCGTTATTTGAAATTGCTGAAATAGAGCAGGTTTCATTTAATTCTTTAGTTCTTCAATGTTGCAGTTATGCAATTAATGATTATGAAAAAATAGACTTGTTAAGAAAAAGAAAGAATAAGGATAGGGAGTAAATAAAAAAATGGTTATGTATAATGGGGGGAGTTTTTTTATAGAAAAGTTTAATAAACTTATATTGGTTAAGATTAATCAAGGAATAATGTAAATTATGTTGGCATAATGAAATGATAGAAGTAATTGCTAGTGATTAATAATTATAATTACTATAATTAATGTTTAAAAAAGCATTTAATGTGATATGGAGATAAAGAACCATAATAGTATTGTATTATGCTCTATTAAGTAAATGTTTAATAGTAAGGTCAAAGAAACAAAATGTTAGGTTTAATAGGAGGGGATAAAACATATGAAAATGATGGTGTACAAAGACAAAGAAAAAATCCTGAAAAAGCTGTATAGTATATTGGAAAGTATTGGTAAGGAAAATGGATTATATATTTTTTTATTAACGCCTAAAAATGCACATAGTTTAAAAGAGTATATCTGCAACAATAATATAGATGTAATGCTACTGGATATTTTTATAGAAGAAGATGTTTTAAATTTAATGAAAAAAACTAGTGAGAGTAATCAAAAAATGAAAATGATATTTACACCGTTGATGTATCATAATATATTAAAATGTTATGAGATAAAGGTTATAAAAAATAATATTACACCAGTAGATAAGGATAAAATAGATCCAATAGTTAAAGACTGGTCGAATCAATTAATTGATAGAAATGGTAAATTCATTATTGAAAAAAATGATTCAGGCTTTTTTAAAATTTATTTTGATGAAATTTTATGCATTGAAACATATAATCGAAATACTTTAGTACATACACTTAATGAAGATATTCTAAGTTATAAAAACATGAAACAACATATGGCAAGATTGAACAGTAGTTTTGTAAGATGTCATAATAGTTATATTGTAAATATGGCTTATATTAAAAGTTATAGAGGAAATGAAATATATCTAACGAATAACAAGGTTGTTTGGGTTAGCAAGAGTAGACGAAAAGAATTTTTAAAGTCATTATCAGATTATTATGATAATTATTTAAATGTTTAGATAGAGTAATAGAAAATTTTTTTGATATCATATTTGACAAATGTAAAATATGCTTATATACTAAAAAAAGGATAGGAGGAAAAAGGAATGAAACAGTTACCAAATTCTGAATTAGAAATCATAATGATTATATGGGAATATAATCGTCCGGTAACGAGAATGGAAATCGAAGAAAAATTAGAAAAAAGGGGGAGACACTTAGATAAAACGTCAGTATTAGCATATTTAAAAAGATTAGAAAAAAGAGGATTTGTAGAAATTTCAAAAGAGGGCAAAAACAATATTTTCACAAGTATTATAACAGAACAGGATTATATGAAAAATGAAAGTAAGCGTATATTAAAAGAAATGTATCATAATTCACTGAAGAATTTTGTATGTGCTTTATATGATGGAGAAGGGCTAAATGATAAGGAATTAGAAGAATTACAAGAATATATAGACCAGAAGATTAAAAAATAAAAAAGGGGGAGTCTTATGACAGATTATATTATTGAGGCTTTGATTAGAACATCAATTATAATTACTATTTTAAGTATAGTAATTTTGATAATCTCAAAATTTGTAACAAAATATATAGGATATAGATGGAGAAAGATTGCATGGTTAATTATGCTTGTATGTGCGATAATTCCCTGGGGAATTAATCCAATAAGTTTGTCAGAAAAAACGACACAATTATATAGCCAAGAAGAAAGAAAAATAAATGATGTAGAGAATTACAGTCAAAGTAAAAAAAATATTGAAGATAATAAGCAAAAAGAACATAATCAGGTAGTATTTGAAACAAAAGCGATTAAAGAAAAAAGTGATGCGATATTTCTGAAAATGCCGGTTATGGAAAGAATAAGAGACACTGTATTTGAAAATTCTATGTTTTTTGTGATTTTTTGGTTTTTGGGTATGTATATTAGCTTGAACATTATAATATTAAAAGAAAAGCGATTAAAGAAATTGTTATTTGATACATCTTTTAAGATAGAAGATGGTAATACTTTTAATTTAATAGAGAGTATAAAGCAGGAAATTGGATATCAAAGAAAATTAGACGTTTTTTACTGTACAGAGATATGTTCACCAATTATTTATGGAATAATAAGTCCAAAGTTATATTTCCCTGTAGACATGGACTTTAATGATTCCAAGATTAACAATATAATTAGACACGAGATGATACATTTAAAATCTAAAGATATTTTATACAAAAAGATTATGAATTGCGTAATGATATTATATTGGTTTAATCCCTTTATATATATTGTAAAAAATAAAGCATTGGAGGATATTGAGTATGTATGTGATTCTAGAGTTGTAAATGGATTGGAAAAGAAGCAAATTGGAATATATTGCCGAACTATATTGGACACAGTACCTGTTAAAGGAAATTATATGATTTCATTTAACAATTCAAAAATGAAAATAAAGAAAAGAATAGATAACTGTTTTTTAGAAAATGAGAAGGTGTCTGATAAGAAGTTATACGCTTTATTGGGTGGAGGAATGATAGTTGTTACACTTGCTGTGTGTATTATTACAGGGGCATTTGTTCATAAAAATACGAAAAATAATAAAATGTCGAATCGTTTTGCAGAGATAGTAGAAACTACACAAAATGAACAAGATACAGAACATGATGAGACTACGGCAGTTGCATTAAAACTTTCACAACGGGCACTACATTACGATACAGGGGTTAGCATTTCAAAGGAAAAATCGGAAGCATTAAAGAAAATGTGGCTGGATGATTTAAATGAGAGTAGTCGTAAGATTGTTAAAGATAAGATATTTAATGTGCATTCCTATATAGAATGTGAACTTGTGGAGAATTTTAAGGGTGATTGTTCAAAAGATTCAAAAGTATGGAATAATATAGATGATAATCCAAAAGATAACGTTATATCAGGATACACTATACCAGATATGATTTCAGATTTAGAAAGAGTATCAACAATTATAAACAAGGAATCTTTTTCGGAAAGAATAAACCATATTGTAGGGGAACTGCAACAGTTAAAGAAAACACATGATATAGAACTGTTTTACAAAATACATCAGGAAACACATGACTTATCATATTGGGCAATTAATTATCCACTTGAAGATTTAAAAATTGCTCCGGCTGATTGGCATGGAATTTATGTATATTTTGGAACATTAGACGATGTAGATTTAAAATAAATGAGATATTTTTATGCGCGCTTAATTAATATAAAATATCTAGAAAAATATAAAGGAGGAAGATTAAAGAAAGAAAAATGTCCAATTAAAAAAGAAGATACTTTTTAGTTTGGTATCTGAAGTTAGTTACAATAGTATCACTTGTTTTAGACATAATGGAAAATTGAGTGCTAGAATACTACAAGATAGATTATCAGGATAAATAGTATCTTGTATAGATTGTCTGTTTAGAAAATTATGTATTGTGTTATTGTGTGTTCAATCATGTTTTGGTGTTTTGCAATTAATGTTAAAGCTGAGGAAAATGACTTAATAATGTATGATTATGTGCATCAGACTGAACACAAATATTCTATAGGATTAGATAGAAAATTGCAAAAAACAAAAAAGAAAGAATCTATTGGAGAATCTATTGCGAAACCTTTTATTCCAGATTCAATGTCTAGTTGTAATGGGGATGTATCAACATATTCAATTATTCAAGGTCATAATTTAAATATGGTCGATAGAACAAAATTTCCATATACAACAATAACACATTTAGACATTGGTTTTGATACTACTGGGGATGGAAAGGCAGATTATTGGTGTGATGGAAGTGGTTATATAGTTGGTCCAGATGTAATGGTTACCGCAGGTCACTGCTTTTGGTCGAAAAAATATGGTTGGGCAAAAGAGGTGAGGACATATTTAATGTATGAACAAAACCTTTCTAGAGAATATTATTATCCAGCATCATGGATTACTTCAACTGCGTATACACAAGGTGGTGATTCAGAGTATGATTGGTGTGTTGTGACAATGCAACAGAATGTGGGAGCAACAACTGGTTGGTTAGGTTTTGGAGTAAGTTCATCATTAGTGAATAAAGATATAAGGGTAGCAGGATTCACACAATGGGAATCTATGAATATACACCTATTTGAAAGCTATGGACAGATAAAACAACAAAATGAACGAATAATTGGTTATAACGCAAGCACAACTGAGGCTCAAGCGGGAGGACCGGTCTTTGATGAAGATGGAATAGCATGGGGAATTCATACCACTGGAGGGGCGTTAAATTCTGGATGTACTATTAATTCATATTTGTTCGATTTATTAAGTAGCAAGCGTGAAGAAGGGATCAATAAGTATAAATAGCATAATTAGTATAAAGATTAAAAAGGCAGTGAAAACTGCCTTTTTTTAAATAAATTAGAGAAAACTTATGTAAAAAAGTATAGTAGAATAATATCTAATAAGGAGGAGCTAATGAGATAAATAAAATTGATTTTGGTAGTTTTGTTTTGCTGCGTTTGGTGTAGTACATTGGTAGAGGCAGCTACAGCGTGGACGAACGTTGACGGTGTATTTTATAATGATAAAGGTGAGGTAATAAAAGGAGCTTTATCAAAAGGTATTGATGTAAGTTATCATCAAGGCATAATTGATTGGGGGAAGGTAAAACAGACAGATATTGAATTTGTACTTATAAGATGTGGGTATGGTGATGATGATATTGGACAGGATGATAAATATTTCAAGCAAAATATTCAGGGATGTAGTGAGAATAATATCCAATATGGAATTTACATTTATTCTCATGCTATTAATACTGAAATGGCAAAAAGTGAAGTAAATCATGTTTTACGACTAGTAAGAGAAACAAATGCAAATCCTACATATCCTATTTATTATGATATAGAAGCCAATGAACAGGAAAAGTTATCAAATGATTTGCTTGGTAATATTGCAGAGACTTTTTGTAACAAAATATTAGAAGCAGGGTATAAAGTAGGGATTTATTCAAATCTTTATTGGTGGAATAATAGATTGACAGACAAAAGATTTGAAAACTGGGATAAGTGGGTGGCTCAGTACAATTCAAGCTGTGATTATAGTAGACAATATAATATATGGCAGTTTACTGATGGCGGAAAAGTCCCTGAAATTCCGGAAAGTGTAGGTGTAAATATTCTATTAGCAAGAGAATGTAGTGTGAGTGGTCATACATATGCGTTACAGTCAGTAATAAAAAAAGCCACGACAACACACTTGGGAGTGGCTACATATAAATGTAAGGTATGTGGGAATAATAAAAAAGATCTTATTCAGAAATTGAAAAAGGTATCTTTAAATAAGGGGAGTTTTGTATATAATGGGAAGGCAAATAAGCCAGCCGTTACAATAAAGGATAGCTCAGGAAAGGTTATTTCAAAGTTATACTATACGGTTTCGTATAGTAATAATATCAAGCCTGGTTATGCCGAGGTGAAAGTTAAATTTAAGAAATTGTATAAAGGGATAATGAATAAGAAATTTATTATAAAACCAGCAAAAGTAAAATTGTCAAAGATAGTAAATCAAAAGGGCAGAATGATTAAGATAACATGGGAAAAAAGTAAGGGAGTAGGAGGATACGAAATATGGTATGCTAACGATAAGAAGTTAAAAAAAGGAAGAAAAATAATGGATGTAAAGGCAAGTTCAAAAGCTATAATAATTAAAGAAATTAAGCAAAAATAAAACTTATTATGTAAAGATACGAGGGTATAAAAAAATAAATAAAAGAAAAGTGTACGGTGCCTGGAGTAAGAGAAAGAGTGTGAAGATAACAAAATAATAATTAAAAAATGTTTGGTGATTCATAAATACATTATTGTGTTTATAGGTGAAAAGGAAAGCAATAGAATCTAAAGAATGTTAATCTGTTAGATTCTATATAAGTGCGGTTATAAAAGTTATAGCCAGTTTGATACAAAAATATTAAACATAGATTAATATTTTTGTTATTTTTTAGTTGCTAAATACTGAGTTTGGAACTTATTAATAGTAAAGAGTTCTTCAAAGAAAGAACACTAATAACAAAATATGATATTTTTTATGTGCATAATTAATATAAAGTAACTAAAAACAAATGAAATTAAAAAGACAAAAGGAGGAATATGTATGGCATTATCACCAGCAATTTTAATTAACAAAAGTGGAAAGGTGGTACCAGTGTATGATAGTAATGGTGCTAAAAAAATTGGACAATTAGAAAAAAATGAGGCATATGCAAGGTACGGAAATGAAGGTAGTCTAACCAGTATTCATTTTCTTGGACCAAATGGTAAATTTATTGCAGGAATGTTGAAGGCTCCAGCATCAAAAGCTACTACACCGTGTACAAATTATCCATATGGAACAGTAACAATTAATAATACTAAGTATTATACTTTTAAAATGAGAAGCAAAAAAACAATAATAACTCCAAATGGTAACAGTTGGGGAAGTGTTGCAAGTGGATGCAGAGTTGCATGTCTCGATGCCTGTGCAGGTCAGACAAAGCAGTGGACTAAACAGATTCATTATGTGGAAAATACATCAGGAAAATGGGTGAAGGTAACTGGTGATGGCAAGAATTATGGATTTGTTGATACCGGTTTAAAATCAGGTTCATCACCTACTAGTATTGCAATGTATGGAAAATGGTAATAGGTCAATAGATAATAGTACTAGATGTTAAGTAGAAAAAATATTCATTCGGAATATTCTAGTGGTTTTAATTAGAAGAAAAGAACTATTTAAAGCATTGAAACACTAGGGTGAATCTATTCATATACTATCATTAAAGTATAATATTACCAATGAAAAAGGTTGGGACCTCGTGTCCCAACCTTTCCTTTTTGCACATCAACTCAATAACTTAAACCACAATACGGTTTATTCTCCTAAATTACATCCACATTAGAATTCGACATTACCATATCACAATAGTAAAATATAACCATAAAGTTTGAGACCAACAAACCTTAAAACTTTAAATCAAAAATAAATAAATGCCTTATTGAGAACAGTAGTTTAAGAAACTGACTGTTTTTCAATAAGGCATTTTTTATTGCAAAAATGGAGGTGTCTTATGAGAAGTGAATGCATTTTAATTATTCCACCGTAGGGTGAAACAGAGCAAGCATTAGAATTATGAAATTTTTTAGGAGGACAAATATGAATTTAAATTACGAGGAATTTAAGGAAAAGATTAAGGAAGATATTAAGGATTACATGGATGAGAAGTACAAGGATTGTGGGGTTGTAATCAGAAAGGTTAATAAGACTAACCGTGAGGTTGATGGATTAAATTTTTATGATATTCCAGGCTTAAAAAATGCCACACCAACATTATACGTAAACAACCTGTATGAAGAATACGAAAGAACAGGAAATTACGAAGATGTTGTAAGAATGGCAGCTGAAACAATGGAAAATGGAATTGAATCATTTAACAAGGAAATTAAGGCAGATTTTTTAGATACGTCAAGACTTAAGGATAACGTATTTTTTACATTAATAAATGCTGAACAGAACAGAGAGTTATTGAAGACTGTTCCACACAGAGAATTTGAAGACCTTGCAATTGTGTACAGATGGAATCTTGGAAATGATTCATTAGGAACATATACAAATCTTGTTAACAATGATTTAGCAGCAAAGGAAGGTCTTACAGAAAATGACTTATACAATGCAGCAAATAAGAACACAAAGGAATTATTTCCGGTGTCAATTAAGAACATGAACGAAGTCATTAGTGAAATCATATTTGGTGAAAGTGAACTTAGTGGAGAAATGGAGGAAGAATTCAAAGAAGTAATGATGGAAACTCAGGATGAACGCTCAATGTACGTTATAACAAATGAAAGCAAATTGTTCGGAGCAGCTTCGATGTTGTATGAGGAGCCACTACACAAATTGGCAGAAAAAATTGGAAGTGACCTATATATTTTGCCATCAAGCATCCATGAAGTTATTGCCGTATCAGCAGATTTTGGTTCACCTGATGAATTGGCAGAAATGGTTTATGAAATCAATATGGACCAGGTAGACATTAATGACCGACTTTCAAATCAGGTGTATTGCTACGACAAAGATTTAAGGACACTAAGACTTGCAACAGATACGATAAACAAGAGTCTTGATGATGTTGACCGTGGAGCAATATCAACCCCGGAAAGAGAGGGCAGATAGTCATAGAAGATTTTCAAAAAGAATTGGCAGAGAAGATAAAAAGTGAAGTTGCTAATTGCAGTTCGGATGAAGAGTTTTTCATTAAAGTTGAGGTGATTGCAGATGGAAAAGATAAATCAGGTATCAATTAGACTTGTAAAGGAACGACCGCTGCTATCAGAAGAACAACTTACATCCCCTGAAAAGGTGGCAATGGTAGTTGGAGATTACATAAGAGATATGGATCGTGAAGCTTTATGTGTAATCAATTTTAACAGTAAGCTTCAGCCATTGAATTTCAATTTGGTAAGCATTGGAGCAATAGATACTACAATTGCTTCGCCAAGAGAAATGCTTAAGTCAGCAATATTGTCAAATGCAGCAAATATGATGATTTTGCATAACCATCCATCCAACATTTTAGAACCATCAAAGGAAGACATCAGAACTACGGCAAAGCTAGTTGATATTTGCAATTTGGTGGGAATACCTATTCTGGACCACATTATTGTTGGTCCAGATAAGGGGAGGTATTTCAGCCTAAGGGATAAGCAGTTGGTTGATTTTAGAAAAAGCAGTACATATTCAGACAAGTTAGAGTTCTTAAATTTTAAGAAAGATAAGGACATAAAAATAGCCGAGGAAGTAAAGGTTAGATAAATAAAAGGGGTTTGGGGATATGCCACAACAAGAATGCATTTGTATATACAAATGCGTATCTTGCAAAAGACCAAGCCTACATCATTTTACAGAAAGAAGGTGGACACATGAGTTTAGATAAAAGAGACATTACCAAACTTATAAGATTAAATGACAGGGAATATCAGATAGTAATGGAAAATGCAAATGCCTGTAACATGAATTTCTCAGCCTATGTTAGATATGCAATCTCAAACATAAAGATGCCAAATCCTGATATGAGAAAACATATTCTTAAACTGATTAATGAGGTCAATCACATAGGTAATAACGTTAATCAGATTGTCCGCAATAATAACAGTGGATTGTATATGGACAGTGATAAGACAAGGCTTATGGAGTACATGCGATTACTGAATCTTAAGGTGGGAGCATTCATGGAAAAGTATGGCGATTAGCAGAATATTACACATGAACAGCCATCACCGTTCTAAAGGCTCACATCTGCAGGTGGCAATTGATTACATCTTAAAGGATGAAAAGACCATGAATGGTCTGCTTACAGGAAGTGTTAACTGCATAAAAGAAAATGCCTATGAGTGTATGAAGGAGACAAAAAGACTTTATGGAAAAATGGACAAAAGACAGGGGTATCATCTCATCATTTCGTTTGAAGAAAATGAGTGTGATGGAGATACAGCAATGAAGGTTATAGAAGAATTTGTTCACGAGTATCTGGAAAGCGACTACGAGGTAGTATATGCAGTTCATACCAACACAGACCACATTCATGGTCACATCATCTGGAATAGTGTGCGTTTCACAGACGGATATAAATATCATTACAAAAAAGGTGATTGGGAAAAAGACATTCAGCCAAGAATAGACAGAATATGTGAAAAGTACAATCTTTCAACATTGGATAAATCAATTAAAAAGACAGACAAAAAGGAATGGGATGTTTTAAAGGACGGACCATTTATATGGAATGAACAGATAAAACAGGACATAGATGCGTGTGTTTTAAGAGCTTCGGATTATTCAATGTTTCTGCAAATGCTTGAATCAGAAGGATATGAAATAAAGCAGGGGAAATATCTGGCAGTAAAACCGCCGGGAATGGAAAGATTCAGACGTACAAAGACGTTAGGACAGGGCTATGGAATTGATGAATTAAAAGAAAGAATTGTAAAGGAAAATCTTAATACTTATAGAAGTAATCAGATAGTAAGAGCTCCAAGAGTCAGAATGTTTAAGTCAAAAAAAGTAAGAAAAACGAGGATGACAGGATTGCAAAGACAGTATTTTAGGGAAATGTATCGTTTGGGAAAAATAAGAAAGCAACCGTACTCACAGGTATGGAAATATAGGAAGGATGTTAAGAAGTTTCAGTTATTACAAAAGCAGTATTTATTCCTTGCAAAGTATGACGTTACTGATGTGGAACAAATATCTGACGTGCAAAAAGATTTGAGAAAAAAAGTGTCAGTATTGCTTAAGGCAAAAAAGGTAATTGTTAATGAAATGGATAAACACCTTAAGGTATTTCAGGCAGTGGAGAACATAG
Source organism: Eubacterium sp. AF34-35BH (assembly GCF_003477765.1). Classification (NCBI taxonomy): domain Bacteria; kingdom Bacillati; phylum Bacillota; class Clostridia; order Eubacteriales; family Eubacteriaceae; genus Eubacterium; species Eubacterium sp. AF34-35BH. The sequence continues at coordinate 9,321 of NZ_QUDZ01000014.1, read as the reverse complement.
ATAAGGAAAAGAAAGCAACCATTTTCTATAAGATGGGTGATGACACATTTAAGGAATCAGAGCAGATTGTATCAGAAGCAAGGGCAACACTTAAAGAAGAGGGAGTGTCATTTGAGGAAGTAAAAAAATTAAAGGAATATTATACAGAACTTTTGCAGGCAAATGAAAAGGAAACAAAACAACTAAGAAAAGAAATTGTTGTAGGTTACAAAATCATAAAGGAAGTAAAAGTAAGGCAGGAGAATAAAGAAATTGAGGAAAGAGCAATTAAAGAAGAAAAAAACAAACAGGAAGAGCAGGAGAAAAAATATGTTAAAAGGAAGTGATTTATGTGGAACAGGCAAAGGAATTTAAAAGTGAATTTCAGATAGCCCAGAAGAATAGAAAAGAGAATATGAGAATTGAGAAAAACATCAGAAAAGGAGAACCGGTATCCCTGATTAAGAGATTGTTTTTCTCTAAAAAATACAATAATGATTTGGTGGAGAGATTGGCAGATGGAGATTTAACAATTGCACAGATGAAACAGATAAAAATTGCAATAAAAAATAAACTGTCTGAAAAACAGATTGATTCACTGATTAATTGTAAGAAAGATGAAAAGGCAATGGCAACAATAATAGACATAGCAATCATGCTTAACAATGGGCAGAGGAGGTGAGCATATGTCAGATGAAATTTCACAGGCAATACAGATAATAAGACTTGAATTTGACGGATTGAGATTTGGAATGGACGTAACAGGTGGAACAGTGAAGCAGGCAAAAAATCTGGCAGTGTTCATTTATGCACTGCTTACAAGAGAAAAGCTTCAGGGAAAGACATCATTGAAAAAGATGTTAAGTAAGGATGGCAGTTTGCAGGTATTAAAAATCAGAGAAGAAGACATGAAGAAGTTTAAAAAACTTGCAAAGAAATATGGAATTCTTTATTCAAAACTTCCTGACATAAATAAGTCAGACGGAATGACAGAAGTTCTATTTCATACCGAGGCAACACCAAGAATAAATACATTAATCGAAAAGTTAGGCAATGGAAGCTCATGTCCAGGAATACGGTTTTGCACCCACCGTCAGAGAGTTGTGCAAATTAACAGGTTTAGCTTCCACATCAACTATAATTGGATATTTAAAGACTTTAGAGAAAAAGGGATACATAAAAAGATATCCTACACATCCTAGAGCAATTACAATATTACAGTAGATGTGTGAGATGGAAATTACCGAAGTATAAGATCAGCTGAATAACAGGTCATGTGCGTAAAGCTAAACAGGCGCAGATGATGGTTACATAAGGCTTACAAGGAATAGTTTCCCATCCTTTGTGAGTACAAAAATTTAATGATTAAATATTTGTATAACAAGGAGAAACACAATTGAACAGAATAGATACTAATGGAAAGAATACATTTAATGTAGTAGATGAAGCCTACATTATTGAGAGTAATCGCAGTGTAAGAAAAGTTACAATCATAAAGATAAGCAGAGATTTCTGTACAGTAAGATTTGCTGATACAGATGGAGCAATAGCACTAAGAGTAAGCAGACTGTATGGTACCCGCAATATGGCAGAGGAATCACTGCCAAAGAAAATAACAGTTGCAGTCAGACAGGAAGGACCTCGTCCTCCACATAACGTATGGATG
>NZ_QUDZ01000014.1:0-7666 GCF_003477765.1 Eubacterium sp. AF34-35BH | reverse complement strand
CAGACAGGAAGGACCTCGTCCTCCACATAACGTATGGATGTAGTGGAGGTGATTTGGTGATAGAGTTTGAATATGACAAAACAGGGGTCGGCAGACGACTAGAGATGCTTAGAAAAAAGGCTAACAGTTCCAGAGAAAAGGCAGCGGAAGACTTAGAAATATCAAAGGATTCCCTATATGCGTACGAAAAAGGAAAAAGCATCATGAGTGCAGAAGTATTGGCAAAGGTTTGCATCTTATACAATACTTCAATGGACTACTTACTTAATGGTTGTGAATCAGAAAACAATGTTATAATTCCAGAAATAATGATTTCTTTAGGAAAATATAATGTTGAACAACAGAAACACATGTATGCAGCATTGAGTCATATGATGAAAGTGTTTGCGTAGGGATAGTAAAAATAAAATCACACTTATGGGAAATCATAGGTGTGATTTTTGAAAAAGAAGCAATAATTAGTTAGATATTATAATAATTAGTTAGATATTATATAGGAGAATTAATATGGGGCAGTTAGTAGGAGCAAAAGTAGAAAGTAGTAAGTTATCTGAAAACAATAGGTTTATATATGAGTCAAAAGAGGCGGCGAAAAGTCATGAATGGTTGTATCAGTGTACAACGATGGAGGCGTTGAAAAGTATATTGAAGAGTAAAGAAATATGGCTTTCTAATCTGAAAAATGTAAATGATATGGAGGAAGTAAAGCGGATAACAGTTCCGGAATTTGAAAAGGCATTTTATGTAGCTTGTTTTACATATGAAAATAATATACCTCAAGAACATTGGAAAGAATATGGAAATGAGAAAAATGGTGTCCTTTTCAGTTTCAAAAAAGAATGGATATCAAAAAAAGCAAAATTTATGTATAGACCAGGGGACAAAGTTCAAGATGACAATTTTAAAATATATAAAAATTACGATGAGGCATTAAAGGCAACATGGAATGCTATCTTAGAAGAACCAAAGAGAATTTACAATCCATATTTTATTTTTGATTTTAATTTTTATAAGATTGTATATGATGATAATTTAAAAAGGGAAATGTCAGGTGAATGTGTATTAAAGATGGATGATAGTGTCCTAAAAGGGGGAAGATTTATTACACCAGAGGCTGTTGGAATAATTAAAAATACTCATGGATTATGCAAAAGACCTAATACTGAAACGTACGATAAGGATTGGACTTCTGAGAAGGAGGTAAGGTTAAAAATAGGTGTAAAATCAAATTACGATATTTTACCACGAGATATAGTTTTCCCTAAAATGGCAGTTGAATTAAAAGATAATGCATTTGATGAGTTACAAATAAGGTTTAGTCCAACAATGGCTGAGGGAAAAAAGAATGAGAATATAAAAGAGTTAAAAGAATTATTACCAAACAGTACAATAACATTGTTAGAATAAAATTTTAATTAAGGATAGATTAAAAAGAAGTACAAATTGAATTATATTTGAGAACGCAGTTAGCTTATTACAGTGGACATAACCATGGTGCTTTAGGCTATATGAATGCAGACATATATAATGAAAAGCATAACGATGAAAAATTTAAGAATTTGATTCAGGTATGTATTGAAGAAAATAAGAGAGCATTGGTTGTTAAACATCATAATGAAAAATATAACGGAAAGTTTCCTATATGGGTTATAGTTGAGTTCTTTTCAATGGGAATGTTATCGTACTTTTATGCTGATATGCTATCAGTAGATCAGAAGCATATAGCAAAAGCGTTATATGAAACCTCTGTGTCATGTTTAAAAAGTTGGTTAAGATGTATTACGGAGTTAAGAAACAGATGTGCTCATTATTCAAGATTATATTATTGGTCTTTTCCAGCATTGCCTAAAATGCCAAAGGAAATGGAATTATCTGGAAATAGAAAATTATTTTCACAAATATTGGTTTTAAAGTTGTTGTATCCAGACAAAGATGAGTGGAATAATTCATTTTTGGTTGAATTAAACTCAATCGTGGAAGAATATGAGCATGATATATCGTTAAAGCATATAGGTTTTCCACAAGATTGGTATGTACAATTAGTAAAATAATATTTATTTATAAGACAGATTAAAAAATCTGTCTTTTTTAATGTAAATTATAATTCCTTTTGAAAAGTTTATATCAGATTTGGTATTCACAAAAAATAATCAATTATGGTGGACTCGTTAAAAAGATATTATTAAAGTGTTGCTACTAAAAAATTTAAAGTATATACATTTGATATTGTCAATAATGGTTTACACTTTTAACTCGTATAGATCAGACAACTATGCAACCATAGGTAGAGCAGCATAGTACCTATCTCTTTTAACTTTAGGAGGAAGCCCACCATTAGATGAGCCTATCCTTCTGTTGTTCCAGTAGCTCATGAAATATCTCCATACCATTTTCTTGAGTTGAGCTACAGTAAAGTCAGTAGACTTGAGATTACAGCTATAGAACAGTTCGTCCTTTAGTCTTGCCCACATGCTCTCACATCGGGCATTATCGTGACATCTGCCACCTTCACTATTCATGCTTTGGATAATATCAAGTTCATTGATTCTATCCCTATAGAGCTGGCTGGTATATTGTGTTCCTCTGTATGAGTGGCAGATACAGCCACTTATTTCCGGGTGTGAAGTATAGGCATTATTAAGAGTTGCCACGCACAATTGAGCCTTCATATTGGTATCCATTGCTAAACCTAAGACGGTTACATCAAAACAATCAAAAATAGCTGATACATATAGTTTGTCGTCCTTGCCTTTTATTTCAGTGATATCTGTAACACATTTTTCAAGAGGCTTGTCTGACTTGAAATTTCGTTTTAATTTATTGTCAGATTTACGGGCATTCCTGTCAGCCTTGGTAATGCCTTTGGGATTGCGTTTTGGACGATGAACAAGTCCGACGGCTCGCTGCGAAAAAAGCACTTGCCTCTTCAAGAAATTCATTTTCTTCTTTAAGGCGTTTATTCTCTTTGCTGAGATTCTTAACCTGTTTGCGGAGCATTGTAAGCTCATCGGCAAGAGACATTGCCTCTTTTGGAGTTTGTGAGCCGGGGATCACAGTCAGGCGTCCCTCACAAGTGGCTTGTATCCATCAGTTTAATGTGCTTGGAGATATGCCACGTTCACGTGCAGCCTTGCTAAGAACTATTCCCTTAGCTAAATTTACAGACTGTACCTTATAATCGGTGTCATAATGTTTCTGATTTCGTGCCATAAAAGCACATCCTTTATCTCGTTATATATAATTATATGCGAGAATAAAGTGTCAACTATTATGATACAACATCAGATTGTAATGGTACAAAAAATCCTTTATGTATACAGGTTTGCAAGCCTTGTATATCATAAAGGATTTTTTAGTAATGATATATTGAAAAATTATATTTTATTAAATATATCATTAGATCATCAAAGTCTCAAAAAATAATTGACTTTTTAATTTGCTTTTATTATAAAGACTTTTATTTTACTGTTATTTTGCAGACAAATTTTTTCTTACCTGAAATTACTGTAATCTTAGCCTTTCCTTTTTTCAAGGCTTTGATTCTACCGTTTCTGTAGACTTTGACAACTTTTTTGTTTGAGGTTACGTAAGTGATTCTATCACGACTATTTATCGGTGTTAGAGTAACTTTAAATTTAAAAGTTTTGCCTTTTTTCAAAGTCAGTTTCTTACGGTTTAGCTTAATCTTTTTAGTAGTAATTTTGCGTGTCTGTGCATTCTGAGACGAAGTCGTTGGAGTTTTTGTAGTTGTCTTAGAAGAAGAAATTTTTGCAAGTGTTACAGAATATACTTTTCCACAAGCACTGCAAGTCTTGGATTTTAATCCTTTTTCTGTGGTTGTAGGTTCTTTTACAACTACATATTCTCCGTAACTATGTCCTGTTGCTTTTATGCTTCTTGTTTTTGTTTTTTTACATACAATGCAGGTAAAAGTTGTTATGCCGTTTGCTGTACATGTAGGCTCTTTTGTGACTTTTCCGTCATCCCAAGTATGGTTACCGGTTTTTGTGATGGTCTGACCATATGAAATTGTTTTCTTACAATCAGTGCAATATGTATTTCCTGTATAACCATCTTCGCCGCAGGTTGCGTCTTTTTTCTTGCGGATTTCAGTATGCTGATGTCCTGTTGCTGCAATGCTCGCAGTTTTGGTTTTGGCACATATACTACAAGTAAATGTTCGAACACCTTTCGCTGTACAAGTAGGTTCTGTTGTGACCTTTCCTTCATCCCAAGTATGAGTAGTTAATTTTGCAATGGTCTTACCGGATGAAATTTTAGTGCCACAATCAGTACAATATGTATCGCCGGTATAACCGGTTTCGCCACAGGTAGCAGCCTTTTTATTACGAATTTCGGTATGAAGATGTTCTGTTGTTTTTGCAATGTTTTCTGTTTTTGTCTTACTACAAATGCTACAAGTATAGGTCTTTACGCCTTCCTTTGCACATGTAGGTTTTTTAGTGATTACTCCCTTATTCCAACTATGATTTTCTGTTTTTGCAATAGTATTGCCTGATGAAAGTTTAGTTCCACAGTCAGGGCAATATTTATCACCGGAATATCCTTCCTCTTTGCAGGAAGCTTCCTTTTGATTTCGAATTTCAGAGTGGAGATGATTTGTTGCATCTACGTCAATTTTTTCAATTTTTGTATTATTACAAATGGTGCAGGTGAATTTATTTTCGCCTTCCCCTATACAGGTTGGAGCCTTTGTAATTACTCCCTTATTCCAATGATTATCACAGTCATGTACGATTATTGTTGCCGAAGTTGTTGATGGCAATCCGTACAGTGATGTGGTTAACGTGGTGGTACCTTCTTTAAGACCTATAATCTTTCCATCACTATAGGTGGCAATAGAAGGGTCATTAATGGAAACGGTTGGAGTATCTAACACGGTTCCGATTGGTCCAAATTGATTTATAAGAGAAAGTATAGGTGTAATATTTGGAGTTACTGTTTCTCCTAATCTAAGAACATATGAATCTTGGTCAAAAGATGTCTTATAATTAGTAATCCAACTTTTAGTTACTGAGACAGTAACAGTTTGTTCACTGTCATTTGCCGGTGTTTCTGTTGTATTAATGGAAGGTCTGGAGGCAAATTCTTCCACCCAGTAGTCATAGCCGTTGTAAGTAACATGACCAACTCCAACGCAGGTAAATTTATAATCTAACATATTTCTACGGTGCCCCTGACCGGCATAAGGTTCGTTATCTTCACGCCATCCGTTATTTACTGCTTCTGCCTTAGAATAAACAGTAGGACTTGCTACTGCAATATTCTCACCTGTATCCTGTCTGGTTATATTTTCTTCAGTATAAATAGTAAAAGGATTTTGACCATTTGGGCGGGTGTGGTCGTAGGATAGTGCAATTTCTGCTGCACGTTTCATTGCAAGTCGCTCTAAATCATAGTCATAGACAAGTTCTTTTAAACCGGGATATGCAACTTGTTTGGTATCAGTTTTATCCCAAGCCCATGCGTCAGTAGGACTGGTTCTCAGTTCATTAATCATATCTAAGATTCTTCGAGCTTCTGTCTGGCCATACTTTACAGATATATTGACCGGAATGATTTCTTCTGCATTTACCTTTGTAGGAATTATCATAAGTAAACTCATAACAAAGGAAAATAGCAGTAGTTTTAAAGATGTTTTTTTCATATATTCATCGTTCCTTTCATAAATAAAATATTGTTAAGGGAAAAAGACTTTTCCGATATATAAAATTCATAAATTATCGGGCAATTTATATAGTTATATTTTATTACATTTTTTTGCGATTGTATATGACATTTTTGTGTCTTGACACCCTAATTTTTATATGAAACCTCATAACTAAAAGGTTAAAACTGCATAATTAAGAGAGACTTCTTAAAGGACCATAATTTTTCTATAATAAAATCGGCAGAAACTATTAATTAAAGATTGAATATTGGTTTAAGAAGTATCGATAAATGACAAAGTGGGCAGTTATAATTGTGGTATTGCTAGCCATAACTATTAGTGGATGCAGTAGTAATGGAAAATCAAACGATAATATTACAGATGTAGGAGAAGCGACAACAGTGAATAATTCACAGGAAAATATAGGTAATAATACAGAAGAGTTTAATAAAAATACAAAGGTAAAGGATTATTCTTCCAGAAAAAACAGATTCCAAACAAAGGCGATTTTTAACTGTGGATGAGCAGAAAAAATTCTTGGAAACAGCAGAAACAGAATATGGTTGGTATTACCCTATGCTGAAAGTTATGTTGCTTACAGGAATGCGTATTAGTGAAGTGGGCGGATTATGTTGGTCAGATATTGATTATGATAATGATGTAATTCATATTAGAAGAGCATTATTTAGTCAATATGAATATGGCAAAAAGAAATTACATTTTACAACAACAAAGACTATTAATTCGGTAAGAGATATTCCAATGATGGAGGATTGTAAAAAAATGTTGAAACTTCAAAAAAAGAATCAGAATAAGATAAAAAAGGAATTAGGAAAAAGATATAGAAGTGAAAATGAAGAAGGATTATCTGATTTAGTATTTACATCTTCTATGGGCTCAGCAGCAACAAGATATAATGTTGCACCAATTATAAATAAGATTGTAAAATCAATTAATTTGAGAGAAGATTATGAGTCTGTAAAAGAAAATCGTAAACCGATATATATGGAGCAGGTTTCACCCCATGCTCTTAGAAGTCTTCCTGTTTCTTTAGTAAGACGAAAATGTAACACAATAATCAGAGCCGATATGAGTTTTCATTCTAAAAAATGTATAAGGAGGAAGAAAGAAATGTGTAAGGTAATTGCAATAGCAAACCAGAAGGGGGGAGTAGGAAAAAATACTACAACAGCAGCACCAACAACGGTTGCGCCAACGACAGAGGTACCAACAACGGTAGCTCCAACAACAGAACCACCGACAACAATGGCGCCTACAACACAGAGTAAAACTTCAACAGTAGCAATTGGAGAAGGAAGCGATGTAGGTAAGGTTAACAGGAAAATACTTAACTGCAAGAATGATAAGGATTTAGCAGGATCTACTTTCGGAAAACTTTGTGTAAAGGTTAAGAAGAGCAAGAAGAAGGCTATCAGTCTTACATGGAAGAAAATACAGGTTGCTAAGACATATGTTATATATGGTGCAAAATGTGGAACTTCATATAAGAAGATTGCAACTGTTCACAGAAAGACATTTACTAATAAGAAGCTAAAGAAAGGTACTTATTATAAGTACATGGTTGTTGCATTAAATGAAAAGGGCAAAGTGGTAGCAATATCCAAGTTAATTCATGTGGCAACAAAGGGTGGAAAAGTAGGTAACTGTAAGAAACTTAAAGTGAACAAATCAAAGGTTAACTTAAAGCAGGGCAGGAAGTTCAAGTTAAAAGTTAAACAGATTGCTAAATCAAAGAAGGTTAAATTAAAGAAACATAGAAAGACAGCCTTCGAATCAGATAATCAGGATGTGGCTGTTGTATCCAAAAAGGGAGTCATTACAGCTAAGAAGAAAGGCAAGTGTTCAGTTTATGTTTATGCACAGAATGGTGTGTACAAACAAGTGAAAGTTACAGTTAAATAAAGATATATAATATTAGAAAAGTAGCGGGCATTATGATACGCCCCGGTCAGATAGACAGGGGAGTATCATGAA
>NZ_QUDZ01000013.1:339-49435 GCF_003477765.1 Eubacterium sp. AF34-35BH | reverse complement strand
AGTAGCGGGCATTATGATACGCCCCGGTCAGATAGACAGGGGAGTATCATGAATAATAGAAGTATAGTATATTGATACTCCATAACTTAATTTCTTTTATCTACAAACAATTTTACTTATTCAATGTATCAATATACTATACTTCTATTATTCATTATCGTTTACTTCTCGCTTTTTAATATTCGTTTTCCTGCTCGATGATGTCTATTGCTTCGGCAATACCACTTACCAGATGGGTAGCTTGTTTCTGGACAGATTCCGGTGAAGAATGAAAAGTAAATGAGACATCCACGGTTTCTAACATTGGAAGGTCATTATAGGAGTCGCCGATACCATAAATTTTATTTGCCTTTAAGTGTTTTTTCACAAATTTAATGCCAGTTCCTTTGGAATTTCCTTTGCAGACAATATCCACACTGGTTGAGTTCTGGTATCCGATGATTGTATCTCCGTATCGGGCATTGAGTTCCTCACAAAGTGTGCGGGACGCTTCTAAGCTGTCTAAAACATAGGATACACCGATAAATTCTAAATCAGACATATCATAGATGGACTGATAAATATCCGTGTCAACATCATATACTTTTTCCTGAACGCAACAAAAACTCTTTTCTGTTACAAGCAATGGATTGTAACCATATTTATTTTTGAAATGTAAATACATATTTTTAATGACAGAAAAGGGAATGGAGGCTTTATGTAGTATCTTATAGTTTTTATCCAAAATCAATGCACCTGACACAAGAATATAAAAGTCAAAATCGATAATATCTTTTGCATCAAAAAACACATCGAAAAGTGCGCGTCCGGTGCAGAGACCAAAGAGATTTCCCACTGCCTGAAACTGTTCTATTTTTTCTATGTCTTCCTTTCGAATATAGCCATTTTCTCCCTGATGGTAAAACAGCGTATTGTCAAAGTCACTTGCAAATATTATCATTTGATACCTCCTTAAAAACTTTCTATTGAAATAGTATAACACAACTGGTATAATAATAGCAAGAATTGGAATGCAAATAAAACCAAAAAGAAAAGAAAGCAGGTGAAATTATGCCATCTGGCAGAAAGGTATTCCTGAAAGAATTTTTTGTTTTAGCACTTCCTATCATGCTTCAACAATTATCAGGAACGATCTTAAATATTTGTGACACAATTATGGTAGGAAAAATATCAGATAAAGCGATTAGTGCTGTAACTGTAGCAAACAAGACATATTTAATATACGCATTATTCATATATGGAATCAGTAGCGGTATTATGATGTTTATGAGCCAGTATTATGGGGCTAAAAAATACAAATTGGCGAAAAATACATTAAAGTTTGGCTTGGAGGTATGTATCATTATAACAGCAATATTTGTTATTGCAATTGTACTTTTTCCAACTTTTTTTATACATATCTTTGTGAGCGGAAAAGAGATATTAGATTTAGGTACCCAGTATATTAGGATTGTTGTATGGTCCTATATCCCAATGGCATTAAGTCAGATACTGGCAGTGTATTTCAGAGTTTTTAAAAAGCAGAATATTCCAGGCGTAATGAGTATGGTTTCTGTAGGATTAAACATTTTATTTAACTATATGTTTATTTACGGAAAACTAGGGATGCCAAGACTGGAAATCGAGGGAGCAGCGTTAGCTACTACAGTAGCAAGATATATTGAGTTTATGTTTTTATTTACAATTCTTATGCTGTTTCATAATGGAAAAGAAATTTTTAAAGCAAGTGCTGTCAAATTAAGTATTTCAAAGAAAATAGAGATTATTCGAAAAACCATTCCGTTGATGTTCAATGAGGGAATGTGGGCAATTGCATTGAGTTTAGTATTCAGAAATTATTGCCGTGTAAGCGAGACATATATTCCTGCGATAACTGTAGTAGATAATGTCTTTGACTTGTTGAATGTAGCCTATTATGGTTGTTCCGTGGCAGCAGGTATTGTGATTGGAAAAGTTCTTGGAACAGGTAATATGAAAAAAGCATGGACGACATCGAAAAAACTCATTGCTATTTGCCTTACAACAAGTATCAGTGCCACGGTGTTAATTTGTGCCACATCGGGAGTTTTACCAAGATTCTTCTCATTGACGGGAAGTGTATATACGATGGCAACTACATTACTGATTATGAAAGCAATGTTTGGATGGACGCAGGGGTATAGTGAGACAATATACTATATTATCAGAGCAGGTGGGGATGTAAAAGCAGTTTTGGTAATTGATGGATTGTTTATGCTATATGGACCGTTTTTGATGAGTACAATTGTTTCTTATGGAACAAACTGGCCGATTCAGATTGTTTATCTCTGTACGGAAGCAACATATATTATTAAAATTATCGTTGCCACATATTTTTATCGGAGAAAGAAATGGTGTAGAAACCTAACAGAATAATTGTTTTTATATAAAATGATTGGAAGGTGGGGACTGAAAGATACTTTCAATCTTCGCCTTGGTTTTCATTGTAAGTATCAAAAGATTTTAGGAGGTAGAATATGATTCGAGTAGGTGCAGTTGGAGATAACTGTGTAGATATGTACGATAATATCGGTGAACTTTATGTTGGAGGAAATCCAGTGAATGTGGCTGTATATATTAAAAGACTTGGTGGAGAGTCAATATATGCAGGTGTGGTAGGAAGCGATGGCTATGGAAAATGGGTGAAAGAAGAACTGAACAAAAAAGGTGTAGATGTTTCTATGGTAAAAACAATCGAAGGCACTACAGCCATCAGTCATATTGATTTAATTGAGAAAGAAAGGGTGTTTGGCGAATATGAAGAGGGCGTATTGCCCAAACTGTATTTGACAGAAGAAGACTTGAGTAAACTGGCAGACTGTGATGTGGTTGTAAGCAGCGTGTGGAGTTATGCAGAACATTATTTTGAAAAAATTAAAAAACTGGGTGCTGTTACAGCCATGGATTTCTCTACAGAATTAGATTCGGAAATCATTGACGTAGTTGGACCTTATTTAGATTATGCGTTTTTCTCCTTTGAAGAGGGCGACAAGAAATTAGAAAATTTTATGAAGGATATTTATCAGCGAATAAAAGGAATGGTTGTCGTTACCAGAGGAGAAGAGGGCAGTGTGGTTTATGATGGTAAGGAATTTATCTATCATGGAATAGAACCTTGTGAGGTTGTGGATACATTAGGTGCAGGAGATAGTTTTATTGCAGGTTTTTTATATGGTATGTCAGAGGGATTATCCGTCAAGGAAAGTATGATAAAAGGAGCAAAAAACAGTAGTGTTACGATTGGATATAAAGGTGCATGGTAAAAGGAAAGGGAGTTGATACATATGGAAAAGAATATGCAGTATTATGTAAAAATATCAAATGAGGTAATGCTTAAAAATGTTCATAGAAGAAAGGCATTGACAAAAGACCTGGTGGAAAAATATTTATCTTCTGGCAAATATAATATATGTATTGTAGCCTCAGGTTCCTCTTTAAACGCTGCACTAACAGCAGAAATGTTTATGAATAAATATTTGGGAGCAAAAGTTACAATTATCAGTCCTACGGAGTATATGTATTACAGAAAAGCGTTAGTGAAAGATGATTTTATTATTGTGATTTCCCAGAGTGGATGTAGTACCAATATTATTGAAGCAGTGCTGGATATGAAGCAGGATGGAATTGTACCTATGGCATTGACAGGAGATATGGAAGGAAGTCTGAAAAGATATGTGGATACATTGATAGAATATGGTGTGGGAAATGAGACGGTAGAATATGTGACGTTGGGTATGATAACACTGGTGGAATATCTGATATTGTTTGCACTGGAGGTTTCACTTTCTAGAAAGGTTATTTCTGAAGGAGAATATAAAAAAATAGTGGAAGATATGATTCTCTGCTGTGGTGCAAACAAAGAGGCATATGATAAATCTGTGGTGTTTACAAAGAAATATTATAAAGAATTATTTCAAATGGACCGAGCGATTATTGTGGCAGATGGGGCCAATATGGGAATTGCCAGAGAGGCTAGTCTGAAATTTGGCGAAACGCTAAAAATTCCTGTGCTGTATTGTGAAAGTGAGGAGTATGTTCATGGACCGAATATGCAGTTGACGCCGGAGTATTCTGTGTTTTTTATTGATACGAATCCAAAGACAGACAGAATGTATGATGTCTTTAAGGCAACAGGAAAGGTGATACGTCACGTATATCTGGTAACCAACAAACCAGTACAAGATGGGGAGAATATACTACAATTTGATGTAGATGTTCTTCCAGAGCTGACACCGTTGTTTACTGTAGTGTTGTTTCAGTATATTAGTGCCACGGTAACAATCGAAAAAAATAACTTTAAATGTCACCCGTTTTTTGAGAAATTTGAAAAAACTATAAAGATAAAGACCGATGAATATGAAGAAATATATAAAGCGAAACATGAACAGTAATAGAAAATTTATATTAGAATTTATGGCACTGGCACTTCCAATTATGTTGCAGTCTTTGACTGGAAATATTTTAAATATTTGTGACACTATGATGGTTGGAAAGGTATCGTCCATTGCAATCAGTGCAGTAACAGTATCAAATAAAATTTTTATGATTTTTTCCTTATGTACATTTGGAATGGCAAGTGGCATTAGTATGTTTATGAGTCAGTACTATGGTGCAGAAAATATAAAAAAGGCAAAAAATACGTATAAGTTTGGATTACAGGCATGTATTATAATTGGAATATTATTTCTTGGAGCGTTGACTATTATGCCGGAGCCTTTAATCAGAATCTTTGTAAAGGGCGATGAGATTGTTTATCTGGCACTGAAATATGTGGATGTAGTAAAATGGTCCTATGTTCCTTTTGCAATAAATCAGATTTGTGCAGTTTATTTCAGAGTGTTTAAAAAACAGCATATTCCAATGAATGTAAGTATTGTTTCCGTTGGAGTAAATATTATATTGAATTATATTTTGATTTATGGAAAAATGGGAATGCCGGCTTTTGGTGTTAGTGGTGCAGCGACAGCTACTCTATTGTCCAGATGTATAGAATGTAGTACTTTATTGATAATTATACTGGTGATTGGTCGGGAAAAAGAAGTTTTTACACGAGGATATGGTTCATTAAGCAGAAGAATGAAAATGGAAATTATGAAAAAAACAATTCCGTTAATGTTTAATGAAGGAATTTATGCTGTTGCCTTAACGTTAGTTTTTCGAAATTATTGCGTGGTAAATGAGGCATATATTCCGGCAGTAACGGTGGTGGACAACGTATTTGATCTGGTTAATGTAGCGTTTATGGGATGTGCCCATGCGGCAGGAATTGTTATTGGGAAAGTTCTTGGTTCCGGTAATATCGAAGAAGCCAAAGCAAAATCAAAGAAATTAATTGTGTTAGGGCTGGTGGTCAGTCTGATGTGCAGTTTTGTTGTGATTACAATATCCGGTTTCGTGCCAATGCTGTTTTCTCTTACAGGAAATTTATTTGGCATGGCAACGACGCTTCTTCGAACAAAAGCTTTGTTTAGCTGGGGACAGGGGTATGGTCTTACCGTGTATTTTATTTTAAGGGCTGGTGGAGATGTAAAAGCAGTTCTGCTGTTAGATGGGTTATTTAATTTGTATGGACCGTTTTTGATTAGCACGCTTGTAACATATTGCACAGCTTGGCCGATACAGATTGTATATATGTGTACAGAAGCAACATATTTGTTAAAGATATTTATTGCTACATATTTCTATAAGCGTGGAAAGTGGTGCCGAAATCTTGCAGTAGAATAAAGAAAAAAGGAGGAACATGTATTATGAAAAAAATATTGAATCGCATGGCAAAAATCGGACTGGAGATTGTTATGTATCTTTTTGAACATATTTTCTTAGTTATTGGAATCGCTATTCTTATCATTTTGTTAATCGCAAAAATGTAATGAAAAAAATAAAAAATGAAAAAAAGGGTTGCATTCCACAAAATTAACTGGTATATTAAAAATACAAAGTGGATTGCTAATAGAACCAAAGTGCACGTTGGGCATATTCGAATCTGCTTCGGAAAATGAAATAAATAAAATTCAAAACAGAAAAATCAAAAACAAAAAGCGAAACAGAAGTCGCGGAAAGAGAGGAAAAAATGGCAGAAGTAACAGAGAAGGTAATATTACCAAAGTTTGACAAGGAAAAGTATTTTAAGGATGGAGAAATTGTATACGGTAAGCGTGAAGAAGTTGAGGAAGCAGCAGATAAGGTTTGTGCTGACGGATTCAAGAATATCGTTCTTCTTGGAATCGGTGGAACAGAATTTGAATTGGCACCAATCGAGTATCAGGTAAAGAAATACAGTGATATTGATATTTCAGCGTATAATGCGGCAGATGCAAATACTGTACATCCAAAAAATATCACAAAAGATACAGTTGTTGTTACAGCAAGTGCCAGTGGTGATACAGTAGAAATTGTTGAAGCAACAGAGTGGATTGTGGAAACAGGTGCTCAGGTTATTGCATTTACAAAGAAAGAAGGAAAGTTAGGAAAATTCTTAACAGAAAAAGGAAAAATTGTCATTGAGGCAGATGTAACAACTGGTGGATGTGAGTTTTCCTATGTACTGTTTAACTTTCTTGCATTTAAGATTATGAATAACAAGGGAGCATTCCCGAAATATAAAGAATTTGCAGATGGAATGAAGGGTGTATTCCAAAATCTTTATGACATCAGAGTACAGTTTGATGCCAGAGCTGAGGAAGCAGCAAAGAAATATTACAATGCTCCATACAGTATTTTCTGTGGAAGTGGTGCAGCATGGGGAGAGACATTACTCTTCGCTATGTGTATCTTAGAGGAAATGCAGTGGGTAAGAACACGTCCGGTGACATCCGCACAGTTCTTCCATGGAACATTAGAATTGGTAGAAAAAGGAGTGCCTGTATTTGTTGTTAAGGGTGAAGATGAATATCGTGCTCAGGATACAAGAGTTGAGAACTTCTTGAAGAAGATTGGGCATGAAGATGCAGTGGTTATCGATCTTGCAGAGTTTGCACTGGATGGAGTAGATAAGGAATTCAGACCGATTTACTCACCAATGATTACAACAGCACTTTTAACAGACAGAATGGCAAGTTATTATGAGACATATACAAAACACAATTTGAACTATCGTCGTTATTATCGTCAGTTTGAATATTAAAATATGGATATTGTCTAACTCTTGAGGGCGGGAAGATTTGCTTTTTACGTCCTCCCTTCCTATAATAAGAAATTGGAGGATATAAAAGATGAGTACACAGAAAATAGAATTGGCAGCAATGAACTGTCATCATAGATTTTATGAGTTGGAAGATTTCTTTGCAAGTGCAAAAGAGAATGGATATAAGTATGTAGAAATCTGGACCGGACCACAACATTTTTTTATGGATTACAATGGTTATGAAAGTGTGGAAAAACTGAGAAGATTAGAAGAAAAGTATGGAATTAAAGTCATTGGAATCTGTCCGGAGCAGACGAATCCGAAGCCGAATAATATGGCTGCAAAGGATGAAAAAATGCAGGAGAGGGTTTTGAAATACTTTAAGAATGCTATAGATGTGGCATGTGAAGTGAAAGCCAATCAGGTCGTGGTCACCAGTGGATGGGGATTTTTAAGTGAAAGTGTGGAAGAGGCATATCATAGAAGTGTCATTATGCTGAGAAAGGTGGCAGAGTATGCCGCAGAAAAAGGTATGAATCATATATAAAGATGATCCGGAAGGATATGCAGCAGCACTTACCAGACACGTTGCATTCTTTAATATTACACCACAGTTAGCACCTTTTGTTGGTGGTATCGCAGTATCTATGGAAGAAAAGGTTGCCACAGGGGAACTTGAGGGAGCCGCAGTAGATTCAGTAAAAGCAGCTTTGATGGGACCGTTATCAGGTATTGGTGATTCGATATTCCTTGGATGTATCCGAGTAATTGCTGTAGCAGTAGGTGCATCATTGGCAGCAACGGGAAATGTTTTAGGACCTATCCTTTATTTCCTTATTTACAATATTCCTGCATTTTTAGTTCGTATTTTTGGCGCACGTCTTGGATATGATTTAGGTTTCTCATTCCTGACCAATGCACAAAAGAGTGGATTGATGGATAAGATTATGTACGCCGCAGGTATTGTAGGTACAATGGTTATCGGTGCAATGAGTAGTAATATGTTCTGGGCAACACTCCCTACAAAGATTGGAAGTGGTGATTCAGCAACAACACTTCAGGAAATATTAGATGGCATTATGCCTGGTATGTTAGGAATTGCAGCACTTGGTATTTATTACTGGTTGTTAAAGAAGAAGGTAAACCCGATGATTCTTATTGTTGGTACCATGATTCTTGGTATTGTAGGTGCATTCTTCGGATTCCTGGCTTAGGATGAGTAAAAACGGTTAGATATAATCGGCAGATAAATATAGGGACCTGTCTGAATAGCAGGCAGGTCTCCAGTTATAAGGAGGTATTGGTATGGCAGTTGAAAAATATATTGATTATATAGATGATCCAAATGATACATATGAAGAATATTTAGAGAAAGCGAAAAAGTATAATTTCCGATGCGTATTTTTCGATGGGGAAGATCTGGATAGTTATCAAAAAGGTTTGGAAATATTAAAAGGAACAGATATTGTTTTAGCAGGAGCAATCGACTTCCCGGAAGGTGTTATGTCTTTAGAGGAAAAAATGAAAGATTTTGAAAAAATGGCGGCAATGGGAGTTCCTGAAATAGATTATGTTTTGAATCAGAAAGCGGTAGAATCAAGAGATTTTGAAACGATTGAAAAAGAGATGACAACGATTGCAGAATTCTGCAGAAAGAATAAGATAAAAGATAAAGTTATCGTTGAAATGTGTAAATTAGATGGCGATGAAGAAGCAAAAAGAAAAGTATGTGAAATTGCCTTAAAAGCAAAACCTGTTTATCTGAAAACTTCCACAGGAAGAAGTTTTAAAGGAGCAGATTTAAATGATGTAAAATTAATGAAAAGTATTTTGAAAGATGCAGTGAAAATCAAAGCTGCCGGTGGCATACATAATTATGAAGAGGCGAAGGCATTTATTGATGCAGGGGCATCAGCTCTTGGAGCAAGTGCTGGTATTGCCATTGTAGAAGGGGAGTCGAAATAAAAATTGAAAATTTATAAAATAAAAATAATGAGAAGCGAAAGGTGATGACAAAATAGATGAGAAAATATATTATTGCTACGCATGGACATATGGCTTACGGAATCAATACAACGTTGAATATGTTGATTGGTGCGCAGGAAAACCTTACAATTATTAATGCATATACGGATGAGTGTAAGGATCCGATACCGGAATTCGAAAAAATAATTGCAGAAAATCCGGAGGATGATATCGTTATTATGACAGATTTATTTGGTGGCAGTGTCAATAATAATGCTATGCTGATGACTAAAAATGAAAGAGTCCATGTTGTTACCGGAATCAATCTGGCTGTTGTAATTTCGATTGTTATGTCAGACAGTAGTACACCGACAAAACAGATGATAGAAGAGGCGGTAGCCAGTGCAAAAGACATGATTATTTATTGCAACAATTTGGCAGTGGAGACTAACGAAGAGGAGGAGAACTTTTAAAGAAGATAGAGATTGAAAGAAAATTATGCTGGTAATGGAGGAATCATGATTAAGGCAGTTATATTTGACATGGATGGTGTCATTATCGACAGTGAACCATTATATCTGGGGTGGTATAGGAAGTTTCTTGAAGAAAATAATATTTTTGTAGAAGATAGAGAATTTAATAAAATCGCCGGTGCCTATGCAAAGGTGGAAGAAGAACTTTTGGCAAAATGGTGGAATGAGGCGAAAGCAGATCATAAAACCGGTGAAGAGATATTTTGTTTATTCGATGAATTTTATGAAGAATATGTAAAAGAACATCCGTATTCGTATAATGATATTAAGGATAAAGATATTCATGATGTCATGTGTACGCTGAAGCAGAATGGTTACAAAATTGCCATTGCATCATCTACACCGATGGATGGTATTCAATATGTTATCAAAGAAATTGGCATTGTGGAGTTTGTGGATGTTATTGTAAGTGGTGAGATGTTTCAGGAAAGTAAACCAAACCCGGAAATTTATAATTATACATTAAGCAAATTGAACTTAAAGCCGGAAGAGTGTATTGCCATAGAGGATTCTACTTATGGAATACAGGCGGCAAAAGGTGCAGGGATTACTACATTTGCAAAGAGAGATGACAGATTTCATTTTGAGCAGGATATGGCAGATGTGGTAATTGATGATTTATTACAGATTATCAGATTTTTTAAAATATAAATATCATAACTTTCTCTAAAAGTATTAATTACTTTTACCCCTCGTCTTGTGGCGAGGGGGTTTTTGTTGCAAAAGCCCTGCAAGCGATATTGTGCTTGCACAAAATATCATTTGCAGGGCGTAAGAACAACGAGAAGCTGTGCTTCGAGATGCTCGCTTGCGAAATCGAGTAGGAGTCAGCCTACTCGATTTTAGAAAAAGGAATTTGAATATTAATGAAAAAATGCTATAATAATTGTATTAATCAAAATATTGTAAAAATAGATATAAGTACCATATTTTATCTGAAAGGCACGGATTATATGAAATTATTGAATAAGGATGAATTTATAGCCAATGAAATAAAATATATGCTCATTGAAAAAAAATATCAGGAAGGAGATAAACTTCCTTCGGAGAGAGAAATGGCTGAACAGTATGGAGTGCAGAGAGCGACCGTTAGAGATGCATACCATATTTTAGAAGAGGAAGGTATTATCGAGATTCGTGAGCGAAGTGGCAGATACATGAGACATACCAGAATTAAAACAAGTCTGGAGGAGATTAAATCGTTTCGGAAGAAATTAAATGATATTGGAATGAAAGTGAAAAATAAACTGATTTCCTTTGAGATTATTGAACTGGATAAAGAATTATATAAAAAGATGAAATTGCCGATTGGTACATCTGTATATAAAATTACAAGAATTAGAAACGTTGTAAGAGAGGACGGGGATTTCCCAATTGCTATTGAGTATTCGTATATCCCTGAAGCATTGGCAGATAAATTGTTACAATATAACTTAGAGGAAAATTCTTTATTTGAAATTTTGAGAACACAATATGGAAGAGTTCCGAAAAAAGAAGATCAGATTATTGAAATTGTATATGCCAATGAATTTGAGTCAAAAGCGTTAAAAGTAGATCAGATGACAGCGTTGATAAAAAAACATGGCATTACCTATGATGAAGAGGGTAATATATTGCAGTATCTTCATTCGGTAATGAATATGGATTGGGTAGAGTTTGAGAAAGGCAATAAAAAAATAGAAGAAAAGATAAAGGAGGCAGCCTATGGATTATAGAATGCCGCTATATATTCAGTTGCAGGATATTATTATCAAAAAGATTGAAGAAAAAAAATATTTACCAGGGGAAGCAATACCCAGTGAGAGAAAGATGGCAGAGACCTATGGAGTCAATCGAATGACAGTAAAGAGTGCAATCAATAAGTTGGTTGAACAGGGGTATCTGATTAGAAAACCGGGAGCAGGCACTTATGTGGCGCAGAGAGATTATAAAAAGATTGATTTGTCATATATGGATGAGATCACAGGAAACTCAGGTGTAACAGCTATGCTGACAAGGTCTGGTATGGAAACAAGCAGCAAGGTACTGGGATTTGGTGAAGTCGCTCATAGCAAATATTTAAATTACAAATTAGCTCTAGGTGGAGAAGAAACTGTGTACGGATTACATCGTGTACGTTTGGCAGGAAATCAGCCTTTTGCTATCGAGTATACATATATGCCGAAACAAGATTTTGAAGATATTGAAAATTTCGATTTTTCAAAAGTTTCATTGTATGATTATATGGATACAAAGGGACATATGCCAAGGCACTTTATACAGAATTTGATTATTTGTGAGGCAAATGAAAAGGTAGCGGAATTGCTTGGTGTGGAAAGAGGTACAGCAGTATTTAAAATTGAATCCCAAGGTGCAGATAAAGACTATAATTTGGTGGAATATACAAAAAGTTATATGAATCCGGCTTTTGCCGAATTCCGCTTCTTAGCAGAAGAAAAATAAGATAAAGTTACGAAGTATCAAACATCTAAAAATATTATAATTTTAGAAAAGAGATTGTTTCTGGTCCGAGAATATGATAAACTGGTTCTATAAAGAACCAGTTTATTTTTGTTATGGGTCGTGACCCTGTTGAGCTCGCGAAGCGTGCGAAATATCAACCACCCGCTATGCGGGTGCACGGTGTATGTTATACAAAAAAATCACCTTTCCATTTATAATGAGGTTGTTCAAGCCGAAATTATAAATGGAAAGGTGATTTTAATGGCAAATAAGTCAAATAGTTTAGCACACACCAAATGGATGTGTAAGTACCACATAGTATTTATCCCAAAGTATAGGAGAAAAGCAATATATGGAGTATACAAAGAAAGTATACGTGAAATATTGATACAACTATGTAGGTACAAAGGTGTGGAAATATTGGAAGGACATCTAATGCCAGACCATGTGCATATGCTAGTAAGTATTCCACCGAAAATAAGTGTATCACAGTTTATGGGATATCTCAAAGGAAAAAGTGCACTCATGATATTTGATAAGCACGCAAATTTAAAGTATAAGTATGGAAACAGACACTTTTGGGCAGAGGGATATTATGTAAGTACTGTAGGATTAAATGAGGCAACAATAAAAAAATATATCCAAGAGCAGGAAAAGCATGATATTGCAATGGATAAATTAAGTGTAAAAGAATACGAGGACCCTTTTAAGGGTAGCCGGTAGTACAAACGCCCTTTCAAGGGCGGCGACGAGTCAAGGGCATTAAGGCTTGAACAGAGTGAAAGCCAGCGTCTATATGCTCATTATCCATGGAAGTGGCTACTGAAATCGGGAACGGAAGGTGTTGCCACATCTGTTTATGGCAGAAATTTAATGCGTGGAATGATGCAGGTTTATGACGGTAACCAAAAGCGTTATGCACAAATTGCCGGACATGGCTTTCGTATTTTGGCAGAGGCAATGGAAAAGAATCTGCCGTATGAGCTTAAGTGTCCAGCTTTGTTGATATGCGGTACACAGGATCATGCCGGTTCGTGCATACGGTATAACAAAGCGTGGCATAGAAACACGAAAATTCCTTTAACATGGATTGAAGGAGCTGGACATAATTCTAATACAGACAAACCTGAACAGATAAATAGTTTGATAGAAGAATTTGTTACAAATATTTAACAATAGACAACTTCCAATTTGATGGAGTAATGGATATGAAAATACGAGAAGTGAATGAGAATAAAAAGCAGTTTATATCCTTATTGCTATTAGCTGATGAGCAGGAAAATATGATTGATCGCTATCTTGAAAAAGGTACTATGTATGCACTTGAAGATGGTAATGTAAAAGCTGAATGTGTTGTCACCGATGAAGGTAATGAAATACTTGAAATCAAGAATATCGCAGTTGATCCGGAAAATCAGGGAAAGGGCTATGGCAAAGCATTAATTGACTTCCTTGCAAGTAAATATGCAGATGAATATTCTATTTTGCAGGTTGGAACAGGTGACAGCCCGTTGACCGTACCGTTTTATGAAAAATGCGGATTTGTCCGTTCGCACAATATTCCGAATTTCTTTACGGACAATTATGACCACCCAATTTATGAGTGTGGTGTACAGTTAATAGATATGGTATATTTGCAAAGATGTTTATAACTTCCAGTTTAAGAAGTTTATGGGGACTGTCCCAAAGGTGACATCATATTGAATCAAGAAGAAAAACAGTAAGAAGGGACAGAGAGTAAATATGAGCTTTCTGTCTTTCTTTTGCCTTGCATATCAATAATTGATCCAGTAGACCAATTTTGATTCGTGTGGAATTATGTTTTGTTCAGTTGCATCTGGCTCAGTTGAGACCGGACAAAATGATTGAGGATAGACACGTCAATTTGAATTGTTTGTTTTCATAAAATGTGTTATAATCAAGTTAGTTAAAACTAACTAATTATATTGCAAAAAAGGTTACGCAGAAGATTCTGATATTTGAAAAGGACGAACAAAGCATGTGAAAGAGTCTTTATACGTGAATGTAAAACCACACGTCTGATGTTAAAATTGAAATTTTGGAGATTATTATGGCTTTTGATTTTAAGAAAGAATTTAAAGAATTTTATATGCCTAAGAATAAACCAGAGATTGTAAATGTACCTAAGGTAAATTATATTGCAGTTAGAGGAAAAGGCAATCCAAATGAAGAAGGTGGGGCATATCAACAAGCAATCAGTATTCTATATGCTGTTGCATACACATTAAAAATTAGTTACAAGACCGATTATAAAATTGAAGGTTTTTTTGAATATGTTGTTCCGCCATTGGAAGGTTTTTGGTGGCAGGATGATGCCGTTGGTGTAGATTATACAAATAAATCTGCTTTCAACTGGATTTCTGTTATTCGTTTGCCTGATTTCATTTCTAAAGCTGATTTTAACTGGGCGGTAGAAACAGCAACGAAAAAGAAGAAACTCGATTGTTCGTCAGCAGAGTTTCTTACGATTGATGAAGGATTATGTGTTCAAATTATGCATATAGGTTCTTTTGATAATGAGCCAGCAACAGTTGCTCTTATGGATGCTTATTTAGAACAAAATGGGTATGTTAATGATATTAACAAAGATAGATTGAACCACGAGATTTATATGTCTGATGCAAGAAAGGCTGCCCCAGAGAAATGGAAAACTGTAATTAGACATCCGATTAAGAAAGCGTAAAATCGGTATTTAACGAGGAGGTAATGATTATGAGTAGAAATATAAAAGGTGGTTTTTTAACATTAAGTGGTGTTGTTGGTATTGTAGGAATGATAATAGCAGCAATGCAAAATCCAGCAACTGCATGGGTAACGCCACCTGGAAGAATGATTGTAAGTATTTTAGAAAATGGATTATTGATTCCTACGGTTTTATTCCTTGTTCTTTTTATTTATGGATTGTATATTCTCCTAACGGAGAAAAACGATTGAGCAATACCGGTTTGTCGAATTAAGAAAACCGGTATTTGTGGAGGAGGAATTCTGTAATGAAATTTTTTGAAAATACCCGTAAGCCACAAGGCTTCGGCGGAAAATTGATGACGAAGATGATGAACAGTGGTCACGCCAAATTATCGCAATGGGGATTCTCAAATATCTCCGCAAAGTCTGATTCTGAAGTTCTGGACGTCGGCTGTGGCGGCGGAGCAAATATTGCTGTCTGGCTTGATAGATGTAGAAATGGCCACGTGACAGGAATAGATTATTCTGAGGTTAGTGTGGCAGAATCTCAAAAATTGAACGCCCTCGCCATTAAACAAGGGAAATGTAATGTAGTTCAAGGAGATGTATCTGCTATACCATTTTCTGACGCGACTTTTGATTATGTTTCTGCCTTCGAAACAGTTTACTTTTGGCCAGGATTAGTAAAATGCTTTTCCGAGGTCAACCGTGTGCTGAAAAGCGAAGGCATATTCCTGATTTGTAACGAGAGTGACGGAACGAATGCCGCAGATGAAAAATGGACAAAGATGATCAATGGTATGAAGATTTACACATCTAAACAACTTGTTGCCGCTTTGAAAGAAGCGGGTTTTACAGAGATCAAAACGTATTCAAATGCAAAAAATCATTGGATAAGTATTGTTGCAACGAAATAGCCAAATTCCAATTTATCTACGCGATGCATTCGCATTTCGCTTTGCTTCATGCTCATGTCGCGCTGTCGCGCTATGCATCAACACTTGAATGTGTCTGACTGTGAGCAAGCTCCCGTCAGCCAATTCAGTGTAGCTGCGCATCGCTTGTAGAAATGTGCAAATGCTAATTTGTTCATAAGATACTTTATTCTAGCTGAAGTAAGGTTGCCGTATTCATACTCGTTATCAAAAATAAGTGTGTTAGTATCCGGTCCAAACCCGACATTTTCAGAGATATACAAAATCTGTTTTTTGCCGTTAATTACAACACTTTTTCTGATAGCTGCTTTCAAAGTCCTAAATTCCTTTAATTCTCCTGTTTCCAATAATACTTTATACATTTTTTTATCCTCCTTGTTTCTGTGAGTTTGCAATGGCATATTCAGTACCTCCCATAATGAATTTTATGTACATAAAAAGTATTTCCTCGAGTGATTTACATTTTACACATAGGGAAAATGTAATTACAGATAATTCTAAAAATTTTTAAATGCCTACCTAAATTAAAAATAGAACAAGGGAAGAGATTTTTTGTTTATTTCGTCAAAACAGATTATTGAGGGAAATTGGACCATTTGTGCAATGGGAAGAATAGTAGTAGTGTTTAAATACAAATTTTGTTTGGGTTGACGGAAAAAAAGAAAAATAAATAATAAAAATTTGATATAATGTAAATATGAATATACCTATTCAATCAGTTATATTTAGTGGATTAAGAGGTGTAGGAAAGACAGTTCTTATAAATAAATTTAAAGATAAGATGAATATAAGGAATGGATAAAAGAAAATTAATTTATATTAATCGAAAACATACATTATTATTACAAAAGCGACTAATCCATATTCTGATTATGGATTAGTCGCTTAATATTATTTGAAGAATGTTTATAATAATCTTAAATATTGTTTATATGGAGGATCAAAATGTCATATATTGAAAGAAATATTTCACCAATTCTTAAAGATAGAGTACAAAAAAGTAAATGTACTTTAGTCGTTGGTGCAAGACAGGTTGGAAAATCAACATTAATTAAACATGAATTTTCAGAATACAATAGAACTAATTTTGACGATAGATTAACTAGAATACAAGCTAAAGAAGAACCTAAATTATTCTTTTTGAATAACCCATGTCCTCTCTTTATTGATGAAGTACAGAAAGAGGGCGCAATTCTGGAAGAGATTAAACAAATAGTAGATGAATCTGATGAAAGAGGGCAATTCATATTGTCGGGGTCCCAAAAATTAGAATTTATGAAGGGAATTAGCGAATCACTGGCTGGCAGAGTATCAATTTTTGAACTTTCAGGTTTGTCCATGCGTGAAATTAAAAAGATAAAATTTAATAAACATTTTGTGCCTACAGAGGATTATTTGAAAGAGCGTGAAAAAGAATTAAAGAAATATGATAACGTATGGGAAATTATTCATAAGGGTTCATATCCTGAATTATACGATATAGATCGAGATTGGCAGGAGTTTTATTCATCTTATGTATCAACATATTTAGAAAGAGACATAAATGAGTTGATTGCTACTGACAGTATTACATTTACAAAATTTTTAACGGCTGTTGCAGCCAGAACAGGTGAGCTACTTAATTATGCAAATATTGCAAGTGACATAGGTATAAGTGAAATGACTGTAAAAAAATGGATATCAATTTTAGAAAGAACAGGGATAGTTTATTTGTTACAGCCATATAGTGCAAGTGCATTAAACAGAGCTATAAAAACACCAAAAATATATTTTAGGGACACAGGACTTGCCTGTTACCTGACAAGATGGTTGACAGCTGATGCACTAAAGAATTCGGCAGTAGCCGGAAACATGTTTGAAACATTTGTTATTTCTGAAATTTTAAAAACGTATTCTAATGAAGGTAAAGATTATCGTTTCAATATTTATTACTATAGAGGTAAGGACAAAAGAAAAGCAGGAGAAAATGAAATAGATTTAATTATCGAAGAGAATGGAGTATTATATCCTGTTGAAATAAAAATGTCAGGTAATCCAAAGGCCATTATGGGAGCCACAAATCAGGTCCTTGACAAGATACCTGATAAAAAAAGAGGTATGGGAATTATTCTTTGTCTGATAGATAAAAAAACATATTTAAGAGAAAACCTGATAGCTTTGCCAATTGAATATATATAGATTATATTTTGTTAGAACATCAAATATATGGAAACATGTGCAGAGATAAGATGTATTGCGTAAGGAGATTATTATGGCCGAATTATGGGATGTATATGATAAAAAATTTAATAAAATAGAAAATACGACTTTAGTTAGAGGAGGAACAATGACTTTTTTTCATGCATCACAGACGAAAAATATAAAAATTTTAAAACCAAATATATCAAATCACGATATTCCTTTAATTTACTTTTCAGACAAAAGAGAGAATGTATTGGTGTATTTAAGCAATGCTATTGAAAAATTTTGTAAGGAAAAGCATTTTAAGTTTGAGGGCTTCTGGCATAAATGGGGACCGTATGGATTTGATAAAGATGGTAAGTTGTGCCTGGAAGAATATTATCCAAATGCATTGAAAGAAACGTATAGTGGAGTGGAAGGATATATATATTCATGCGACAATATATCAACATACAAAGAGTTAAATATTCACATTCCTAATGCATATATTTCAGATCGACCAACAAAAGTGGAACATTGCGAATATGTTTCAGATGCATATTATGAAGTAATAAAGGCTGAACAGGAAGGCTTAATAACAATTTGCCGATATGATGAATTTATAAAAAAGAGAAAAGAATGGTTACAGAAAACTATTCGAGATGAGTTTGCTAATAGTTTGTTGGCACCGGATTATAGATTTTTCCTTGAAAATAAATTTGCAGATATTTTAGCTGGTAAATAGAAAAATTGGAGCATTTATGAAATATACAATAAAAGAAAATCAATTGGATTATGAAACATATTACAACCTTAGAGAATCAGTTGGATGGAATAACTGGAGCAAGGTACAGGCACAGAAAGCACTCAAAAAATCTTATTACTCAATTGTGATTTATGATAATGAAAATGCAATTGGTATGGGAAGAGTTGTGGGCGATGGCATATATTTTACCATTGTAGATATTGTGGTAAGACCTGAATATCAGGGCAAGAAAATAGGAACGGCAATAATAAACTCTATTTTAAAGTATATTGAAAGAAATATGTATGATGGAAGTAGAGTGAGCGTACAATTGTTAGCAGAGGCAGGTAAGGAACAATTTTACATAAAGCAGGGATTCAAACTTGTGCCACATCAGTATTGTGGACCGGCACTGAGAAAAATAATATATAAAAAATAA
Organism: Eubacterium sp. AF34-35BH; assembly: GCF_003477765.1. Classification (NCBI taxonomy): domain Bacteria; kingdom Bacillati; phylum Bacillota; class Clostridia; order Eubacteriales; family Eubacteriaceae; genus Eubacterium; species Eubacterium sp. AF34-35BH. The sequence goes on along the minus strand of NZ_QUDZ01000013.1, from coordinate 30,369 downwards.
TTAAGATTTCAGGAGATATAAAATGCATCAAAGTATTTTGAAGAATTAAAAGAGCAGATGCAAAAGCAATATGAATATCATCAAAATATACTTTCTGACGAGACAGAAAAAGTGAAGTTTAATGATAGGCAAATAGGTTATATGGAGGCTTACACACAAGAATTTATAGAGGAAAAACAGCAGGATGTAGTTGATTATATTTTTGGGTGTTGGCCGGGGCAGCAGGCAGAAAAACTTGCTGAAGTAATAGGATATTCTAAATAGACACATAGGAATTAGATAATTTTATTTATATAAATTAAGGAAGTTGCTTGAAAAGGAAAAAATGTATGTTATAATGTAACTACAAGAAAGTTGTATTCTCTGTTGCGGAGAGTTTAAATATGAGCAGAAAAAATAGTTGCTAAAAAAGTTCTGAGATGTTCAGAGCTTTTTTTATATGGAGGATAAAGTATGTATAAACCGGAAGAACTGAAAGAATTACAGAGAAAACCTAAAATTAATGATATTTCACTTATAGTATTAAAAAGATATTATGCTATGTATTTAGTACCATTTATATATACATATAACATAATAAAACCTAGTGGAGATAAGGGTAGAATCAAATTGAAATTTAACAAAGAAAGTTTTTGTCATTTATTGGGATTGGAAACAATTGCAAAAGGAAGCGTAAAATACAAAGAGATATCAGAGTATAGGGGACATAAAGGGTGGAATAATATAGAAAATGGTGAAATTGATTTTAAACATTTAAAGAACTTAAATAAGAAAAAATTTCAAAGTGTAAAAGCAAAATTTGTGTATTTTTACTTGCTTCCTGACTTAATAGAACAACCCATAGCGGTGTTATTCGATAATAAAAGAGTGAATCCTAGAGTAAAAATTGAAAGTGAAATTTTATTTTATAATAAATATGAAAATGCAGTAATTCACTTGGGAATTGATAAAAACGAAAAAGAAGATTTATATTACCCAAGAACTTTTTTTGTAGAAAAGCTAGGAAAAGATAATGTTGAGGACATTTACACAGTTAATCAGATTAAAATAACAGTAGAAAAAGAGAAAAGAATAATTTGTATATAATAGTAATAGTTGTTGTAAAAAATTAAAGTTGTTTAATAGGAAAAAGTTTTATTAAAGAGGCAGTTTGGTGCATTTTAATAAGACTTTTTTGTTTGAATAAAAATAATTAACGTATATCTGATTCAACCCCCAGTTGAAAAATATCGACTTTTAATTTATTGAAAGCCATCTCCATATTATATATAATTTCATTATCGGAGGTGATTACATGGAAAATACAGTCAATATTTTGGCAACTAATATACAAACATATCGTAAAAAATCCGGAATGACACAGGAGGAACTTGCAAATAAGTTGGGAGTTTCTTTTCAGGCAGTTTCAAAGTGGGAAAATGCAAAGTCATTGCCGGATATTTTATTTTTGCCGGTTTTAGCAGAACTGTTTAACTGCAACATAGACGAACTTTTTTCAAGGAAATCAGAACCAAATGTCAATAATGAATATTGTACAGAATTGCCATGGGAGGACGATGGTGTTATTCGTGGTGTGGTTTGCAAAGGTAGAAAAATTTTACAAAAAACAGACAAAATAACTGAAAAGTTTACTTTTGAAATAATTGGTGATGCAAAAAGTGTTCAAAGCCAGTGCAATATATATGTTGAAGGTTGTGTTTCAGGTGGATGCAATGCAAATGGAGAAGTGAATATTACCGGGCATTTAAGTGGTGGTTGTAACTCAAATGGAAATGTTACGGTTGGGGGACATTTCTCAGGAGGGTGTAATGCAGGTGGAAATATAACAGTTGGTGGTGATTTATCGGGTGACATCAATTGTGGAGAAACGGTTCAGGTAAATGGAAATGTTAAGGCAGATAAAATAAAGGGCAACCTTGTTTGTAACTCGATAAAATGTGACAAGGTTGAAGGCAATGTTGTTTGTAATTCAATAGATAGTGATATTGTTAAAGGGGATATTAAAGTTAAAGAATAAATTATCCCCCAAGATGTCCCAAAATGTCCCTCAAGGAGACATTTTATTTTATGGACTACTAGTAAAATAGAATAATATTGAAAAGGCAGATTAAAAAATCTGCCTTTTTTTATAACTTGTATTTATAATCTAAAAGGTGAGATTGCTTAAAAAGCATAATGTAAAAAATCGATGATTATGCATTGAATGTATAATGATTTGTCAGTATACTTAAACCGAAATAACCATATAATTTATGAATCAAGGTGAACGTTATGACAAAAAGAAAAGCATTGGAAATTTTATTAAATATTATAGGAATTGTGCTATTGGTTCTTTTGGCAATTCCATACATTACATACAATACCAAAATAGTAGACCCAAATGCCATGCTACCTTTTGAGGCGTGGAACAGGGCAGGAATGATACTAACACTGGGATTTGTTCCGTTGTTAGCAATAAATATTCTTAGTTTTATTTTATAAAGTTTAAAGAAAAAATTATGGATTTATATTTTTTATTCCAAGTATAATACGCTTTATTATTGTTTTAAGTTAATGGATAAATTAGAAAAAGGAGAAGATAAAAATTGAATTTAGAAGAACAAAAGCAGTATGTTTTAAGTGGAAAAATGTACAATGATTTAACAGATGAATTGGTTAAGGCGCGTGAAGATACAGTTTTTTTAACCAACCAGTACAATGCAAGTTTCGGTCAGCCATCAGAAGAAAGGGAAGCTATTCTTAAGAAGTTGTTGAAATCAATAGGTAAAGGTGTTCATTTTGAACCAAATTTCAGATGTGAGTTTGGCTACAACATTTCTATTGGAAATAATTTTTATGCCAACTTTGACTGCATTATGTTAGACGGTGGTGGCATTGAAATTGGCGATAATGTGTTGTTTGGACCAAGAGTTGGAATATATACTTCAAATCACGCAATAGATTCCTGGGAGCGTACTCATGGTGCATGCTATGCCAAACCAGTAAAAATCGGAAATAACGTTTGGGTCGGAGCCGGAGTCCACATCAACCAGGGCGTAACTATTGGAGATAACACAATTATAGGTTCAGGAAGTGTAATCACAAAGGATATTCCTGCAAATGTAGTTGCAGCAGGTGTGCCATGCAAGGTCATACGTGAAATAACTGAGGACGACAAAACAGGTTATCGCCCATAAGTTAAGCAGTATAGATGCTTAAAATATTATGAATATTAATATATTGAAAATATATGTGTAGGCGAAATGTATATGAATATCAAGTTAGGAGAAATTGCAAATGTGGAAAATTAAACATATATTTGATGGTGACTATGGCTGTGAGGAGAGAAATCCAAACGAAGCTCCCAAAGTATCGGTGACCTTAATAAATGAAGATAATGAAGCGAAGATTATATCTGTAGAGGATCAGTGGCTTACAGATAACAATTTAGATGAAGGCGATGAATGGCCTTATTTGGCACTGTCAGAAGAATAAATTTCTCACACGAAAATTCAACGAACCCCCTTTGACATTTTTAAAAATTAAAAATATAATAACTTATTGAAACGAGTAGCAATAGCGTAAATCCAGTTTTGGCTACTCGTTTTTTCAGTTTTATAATGCAGTTAAAAAGTGTGTTGCTTTATGCGTAAGTCCAACTTATAAATAAGCGCACACTTTTTTTGCGTAGAAAGGGAGGAGAAAATAAAAATGGCTGAAAACAACAAAATGAGGAAAATGCCGGTTAATAAACTGATGGTTCAAATGGGAATACCGATGATTTTATCTATGGCATTGCAGGCAGTTTACAATATTGTAGATAGTGCTTTTGTTGGAAATATGAAAGAGGGAAGCGAGGCAGCACTGAACGCTTTGACACTGGTATTTCCTGTACAAATGCTAATGGTGGCAATTGGAATTGGTACAGGTGTAGGAACCAATGCACTTCTTGCAAGAACGCTGGGACAGGGAAATAACAAAAAGGCTGCAAAAGTTGCAGGAAACAGTTTGTTTTTAGGAGTAATTATTTATGTAATATGTTTGTTCTTTGGAATATTTGGAGTAAGAGTCTACATTGTATCACAGACAGTTGATTCACAGGTTATTTCAATGGGGACATCTTATTTAAGAATATGCTGTGTATTGTCTTTTGGAATTGTATTTTTTTCATTATTTGAAAAATTGTTACAGGCAACAGGACGATCACTTTATTCAACAATTGGTCAGGTAGTTGGGGCAGTAGTAAATATTATCCTTGACCCAATTATGATATATGGTCTTGGACCTGTTCCACAAATGGGAGTAGAAGGGGCTGCCTATGCAACTGTAATCGGTCAGATTGCATCAGCAGTATTGTTATTTATTTTCCATATAAAATTAAATAAAGAATTTGATCATGGCATAAAATATATGAAACCAAAGGGTAGGATTATTAAAGAAATATATTCAATCGGACTTCCTGCCATTATTGCACAGGCTCTTATGTCAATAATGGTTTATGTTATGAATCTTATTTTGAAATTTAGCCCATCAGCCCAGACGGCATATGGCTTGTTCTACAAAGTGCAACAGTTTGTACTGTTCCTTGCATTTGGACTAAGAGATGCAATCACACCGATTATTGCTTTTGCTTACGGTATGGGTAGTAAGAAGCGAATAAAAGACGGTATAAAATATGGTCTAATATACACAGGTGTATTAATGATTTTAGGCATTGCCATTACAGAAATATTCCCGGGAGCATTTGCAACATTATTTAATGCAGGACAATCAAGAGAATATTTTATCGGTGCAATGAGAATTATTTCAGTAAGTTTTATTTTTGCAGGAATCAACGTGGCATATCAGGGAATTTATCAGGCATTAGATGGAGGAATCCAATCACTTATAATTTCGCTGATTAGACAATTGGTTCTCATATTACCACTTGCAGGAATCTTTTCTGTTATTGTAAGAAATGGGCAGGTAGGTGTCTCTCTAATATGGTGGGCATTTCCAATAACAGAGGCAGTAGCCTGTTTAGTGGGATATGTATTTTTGAAGAGAATTGTAAATAAAGACGTTGAAAGTTTAAGCTAAAAGTAAAAAACACATTCAAGTTATATGACGATATTAAAAGGCAATAGATTTACAATTAAAGTTTGCTAATAAGAAAATCGTAGTAACATAACTGAATGTGTTTTTTATTTTATAAGTATTACTGAAAATTGAGAATATGCTATAATATAGAACAGATTTAAAATCGTAAATACTTTTTTGATAAATCAAATGATTTTAGAATATTGTGAAATAAAAAAGCTAATAAATTATAAAATGAAATTTGGATGAATTTCTAAATTTTAATTTGGAGGAAAAACATGGAAATAAAAGAGATAATTCAAAAAAATCAAGGCTACAATAGCAACAACTTAAACGTGCCAAAGTCATTAAAAGCTACAGCACAGAAACTATGTTTTGAATACAATCAGACAGGACCGGACGAGGCTGAAAAGCGTAGAGAGATTCTTAAAAACTTACTTGGAAAATGTTCTGATTTAACATTTATTGAACCATCATTTCACTGTGATTACGGATTCAATATTTTTGTAGATGGACTGGCAGTTATTAATTACAACTGTGTAATATTAGACACATCACCTGTACATATTGGGGCCAATGCTTTCATCGCACCGGGAGTATGCATTGCCTGCGCAGGACATTCCATTAATCCTGAGCAAAGAGCGAAGGGAATCAGTACATCAAAACCAATTACTATCGGAAAAGATGTGTGGATAGGTGCCAACGCTGTCATCTGTGGTGGAGTTACAATAGGAGAAGGTAACATAATTGGTGCAGGAAGTGTTGTAACAAAAGATATACCACCAATGGTAGTAGCTGCTGGAAACCCATGCAGAGTGATTCGTGAAGTAAGAGAAGATGATAAAATTCAGCCGGAGGATTTGGCATTTTAGGAAAACAGAATATTTATATTGTGTAAAGATGTCTTTTTAGGCATCTTTATTTAATAATAGGAATGATTACTATTTTGCTTGACTTAAATTCGAAAATAGGATATACTCTCTATTAAGAATAAATCCTAATAAGGAGAAGCAATGATAACCAGAAGGAATACTATTCAAAAAGAGTTAATACGAAATGCTGTATATGAGATGAAAAGACATGCTACAGCAAATGAAGTGTATGATTTTTTAAAAGAAACATATCCTACAATTGGAAAGGGAACAGTATATAGAAACCTTGATATATTGGCAGAAGAAGGAACTTTGAGAAAAGTTGAAGTGCCGGATGGACCTAATAGATTTGATTTTACTTTGACAAATCACTATCACGTCAGGTGTGTAAAATGTGGTGATGTGTCAGATGTGGATATGGACGAAATACCAAATTTGCTGGAAAGAATTCATGACACTCATGGAATTGAATTTCTAAATTGTGATATTTCATTTAAAGGTATTTGCCCAAAATGCAGAAAGAAGCTAAAGGAGGAATAACATGGATAAAAAAGCAATGTATAAACTAAGTTATGGTTTGTTTGTACTGACGGCAAGGGAATCAGAAAAGGACAACGGATGTATAATTAACACTGCAATTCAGGCAGCTTCGGAACCGAACCAGTTAAGCATCTGTGTTAACAAAGCAAATTATACTCATGATATGATTGAAAGAACAGGAAAATTTACAGTATCAGTTCTAAGTCAGAATGCACAGTTCGAATTATTCAAACATTTTGGTTTTCAGTCAGGAAGGGATACAAATAAGTTTGAATCATTTAGAAAGTGTACAAGAGGTGAAAATGGTATTTATTATATTACAGAGGGTACAAATGCATACATTTCTGTAACAGTTAATAAAACAGAAGATTTAGGTTCACATACAATGTTTATCGGTGAGATAACAGATATGGAAGTGTTAAGTGATATTCCATCGGCAACATATGAGTATTATCAGAATAATATTAAGCCTAAGCCACAGGCAGTTGGAAAAACAGATGATGGTCAGACAATATGGCGATGTAGGATTTGTGGATATGAATATGTAGGAGAGGAATTACCGGATGATTTTATATGCCCTTTATGTAAGCATCCGGCGTCAGATTTTGAGAAAATAGTAAACAAAACGGAGGTAAAAGAAATGGAAGAAAACAAATATGCAGGAACACAAACAGAGAAAAATTTACAGGAGGCATTTGCAGGGGAATCACAGGCAAGAAATAAATATACTTATTTTGCTTCTGTGGCAAAGAAGGAAGGCTATGAGCAGATGTCTGCATTATTTTTAAAGACAGCAGATAATGAGAAAGAACATGCAAAGATGTGGTTCAAGGAGTTAGCAGGAATTGGTGATACAAAGGAAAATTTAGCAGCAGCTGCAGAAGGCGAGAATTATGAGTGGACAGATATGTATGAAGATTTTGCTGAAACAGCTGAGGAAGAAGGCTTCCCAGAGCTTGCAGCAAAATTCAGGGCAGTAGGTGAGATTGAGAAGCACCACGAAGAAAGATATCGTGCACTCCTTAAGAATATTGAAACTGCACAGGTATTTGAAAAGAGTGAAGTTAAGGTGTGGGAATGTCGTAACTGTGGACATATTGTAGTAGGAACAAAGGCTCCGGAAGTATGTCCGGTATGTAATCACCCACAAAGTTACTTTGAAGTACATGAAGAAAATTATTAACATAAATTGATATAACAGGAAAGTCCCACAGTTTGACATAAAAGTTATAATCAAATGTAATCTATTTAAGAATTATATTAAAGTTTTCACTCATCACCGGATGAGTGGTAATAAAGCATTCAAGACTAAATCGTAGGTACGGTGTTTCGGCATTATAAGATTTAGTTTTGAGTGCTTATTTTTTTGAAAGGAGATTAAGGAATTATGGAAATTGTTAATAATCAGGGAAAGTGGGCTGAGTTATTGGCGCAGGTAGGAGCGTCTGATTTTTATGAAAAAACGGGTATATCAAACCAGCTGAAATATGTGACGATGAGGGTTGCCCTCATGTGTGGATGAGAAAGAAACTAATTTGAAAGTTTAGAACAAATAAAAGGTTGTAATATTGCTTTTAATTATTGGTATTGTTATATTTTAACAAGAGTTATCTATTATAAAATTGTTATGTGCTTTAAAGCCATGAAAACAAAAACATGGGAAACACTGTTTGACTAAAAGAAAAAGAGGAAGACAATATGGAATTTTATATGGATGACTATGTTTATAGGTTGGAAATTTAGGAGGTAAAATACATTGAGCAGTAAAACAGCATATTTTCACCTACCGGGATTATTTGAATTTTACGAACTATATAAAGTGTTCCTGCCAATTTTCAGGGAGCATAGAGAATACTTTTATGATTGGTGTGATATAGGTTCCATATATGGCTCACCTATGGATTGTATCTGGAGTGGTGGTCGTGTTGAAGTTGGAGAAGCAGAAACGTGGAAGGTGCTTAATTTAATGCAGGAATACGGCATTTCGGCAAGACTTACTTTTAGTAATTCATTGTTAAAAGAGGAACATCTTTCAGATAAAATATGCAATGACATTTGTTCTTTGTTTGCACAAAACAAAAGTGAAAAAAACAACCAGACTCGGATTAATATACAAAATGCATCAATGGAAAGTTGTGGTACTCAAAATCAAAAAATAATTAATAGCTATGTTTCAAATGGCGTAATAGTTCATTCAGATTTGTTACTTAATTACCTGAAAAAGAATTATCCTGAATTATATTTTGTATCATCAACTACAAAGGTCATAACAGATTTTCAGGAATTTTTAAAAGAATTAAATAGAGAAGATTTTAGGTATGTTGTACCTGATTTTCGATTAAATAAAGAATTTGATAAACTAAAAACATTATCAGAAAAGCAAAAGGATAAAGTAGAGTTTTTGTGTAACGAATGTTGTTGGTTTGGATGCAAGGACAGAAAAGTCTGTTATGAAGCAGTGAGCCACAAAAATCTTGGAGAAGATTTTGAGCATTATTGTAAGGCACCAGATTCAAGTGGTGGATATCAATTTTCAAAGGCAATGGAAAATCCGGGATTTATTAGTGTAGAAAATATTAAAAATGTATACTTGCCAATGGGATTTACCAACTTTAAAATAGAAGGAAGAGGACTTGGAAGTGCTTTGGTTTTGGAATTTTTACTTTACTACATGACAAAGCCTGAGTACCAAATCAATGTTAGAGAAAAAATATATTTAGATAACATGTTGGATTTATTTTGATTTAGAAAGGGTGATAAAAATATAAAGAATGCAAAGACAATTGCAGAAATTATGAGCAATGCAGGTTATGACGTGGAACTTGTTAAGATTTATGTTGATATAGGTTTATAAGTAAAAAAACGGAGGTACAAAAATGTCAAAAACATTCGTAGTATATTATTCATGGTCAAATGGAAATACAAAAAGAATTGCCGAAAAAATGGCAGAAGAATGTAAAGGGGCAGAAATTGTGCATCCTATGGAAATTCAGTTTGACTCACAGGGTGGTCCAAAACTTGAAACATCAGAGAGCAAGATAGGGCAGTGGATTGCAGAAATAATAAGCAGTTTATAGAAAATCAGTATATAATGGTAAAGAGAAAAGCAGGATAACTTGAAAGTGATAGTTAATCTTGCTTTTTTTCATAATAAATAATAATTAAAAAATCATAAATTAGAAAATTCTATTGCTTAATTTTGTCATAAATATAGCTAACACTGCTGAAATAATTCTAACAAAAACGGTGCTCCACCAAATCATTATCTGTCCACCTAAAAGTGGTGGTAATATAAGCATTAATACAAGCATAAGGACAGGTTCAATAAATGTCAGTATATAGGATGATACTGCTTTTTCTGTTGCATAAAATCCGGCTGTTGATATTCTTGTAATTGCAACAAATGGAACAGAAATCAAAAAGATAGGAATGATTTTAGCAGTCTCTGCATTTACTGCATCTGAAGAACCAAATAACGTTCCTATATGCCATCTGCCAAGGTACATGATGGCACAGCCGATGAAAGCTAGAATAATAGCAAAAATATATGCCATACGTTTAACTTCAGCTAAATCTTTTTCCTTATGTTCACCATAATATTGGCTCATAAGTGGCTGACTGCCGTCACCTACCCCCTGTAAAATCAAATAGATAATACAGACTATATAGGATATGCAGGCATAGGTGGCAATCGCTTGTTCTCCACCATAGGATGCAGAAAAACGATTGATGATTACCAAAGAAATATTAGGTGTTAGTGCAAGCCCAAAAGGAGCTAAACCTACTTTGAAAATTGATTTGCAAAGGTTACTAAATTCCACTTTATTTACACTAATAACCAAATTCTTTTTTAATATAGAATATAAGAGAGCAATAAGTAAGGTCACACCTTGACTGATAATCGTAGCAAGTGCAGCCCCTGTTATTCCAAGGCTGTAAACCCATACAAATAAGAAATCAAGAATAATATTAGTGGCAAAACCTCCAAGCATGGCAATCATTGCAAAAGAAGAATTTCCAAAGTTTCGAATAAAAGGAATTAGTCCGGTTCCTCCAATTTGCAATATAGTACCCAAGGCAATGATTTTAATATAGCTTGTTGCATAATCAAGTATCAGTCCATCTGCTCCTAAAAGAGTTAATACAGTATGAGCAGAAAAGAAAGTAAGTAAAGTAAAAATAATACTTGCAGCTATAAGTAGCCACCATGAAGCAGCAATAAACTGTTTTGCTTTTTGATGGTTTCCTTCTGCCATATTGATAGAGTAGTAAACAGCACCACCCATGCCAATGCCGGTTCCCACTGACTGTATCAGTGCAACAATTGGATAAGCTATATTGATTGCAGAAAGACCGGCATCACCTATGGTATTGCCAACAAAATAACCATCTACAATTGCATAAATACCTGACAGGGCAAATGCAATGATAGAGGGGATGACAAATTTAAAAAAAGTGTTACGATTACTCATTTTCTGTTGAATATCCGTTTCGAAATAAGTTTATAAAAAGTTCTGTATCATTATTCATTCTGGTAACGTTATCTACCCCCATGTGATTTATGGCAAACAGCTCTCTTTTATGCAGAGCTTCAATAATTTCACCGGCATAAATCTTCCCTTCCCGTGTAAGTTTTATTAATTTATTACGTTTGTCTGTTTCATCAGTAGATAATTCAATATAATTATTTGAAGAAAAATCTTTTAGAATTGTATTTATGGTTTGTTTAGGAATAGACCAATTTTGTGAAATACTTTTCTGGGTGCAATTATCTTTTGCTTCATAAAGAGAATAGAGTACAAGCACGCCGTTAGATGACAGACCATGCTTCTTTGCCCAATCCTCATACATGGCATTTCCCTCCTTCCAAAGAGCATAAAATCTTTGTAATTGTTCAAATTTATCTTTTTTGCTATTCATATTTACCTCCAAAAAAAAAATGGTACGATAACGTACTAATGAATTATAGTCCTATATAGGACTAATGTCAAGAAAAAAAGTATGACATAAAATGGATATGCGAATCTGTCGATATAAGGTATAGTATATGCATTGAATTTAACAAATCGGAATTGGCACAACATTTTTGGATGAGTAAATGTTGAGTTTTACATTGTGGATATGATAAAATAAGGTCAGATAAATTGGACGAAACTATTATAAAACTTATGTATTCAGTGATTGATTTGTGTCGGATGAAACGCATATTGCAATGTTTTGTATCGGGCAATCAAGGAATATAAGTTTATCTGAAAGGAGTATTGTTATGTACAAAAAAATAATATCATATCTGTTAATTTTTACCTTATTTTTAGGAACATTACAAAATGTAGGAATAGTCAGAGGTGATACAGGAAATGAAGAAAGCTGGGAAATAGATTTATCATCGAATAACACCAGTATGACATTTATGTACGAACCAAAGAGTGATGGAATATATCAGATATATACGAAAGGATCCTATTGGAATAGGGTTTTATTGACGGTAAAGGATATTTCTACGGGAACAATTATTTCTAGTACAACAGGTGATTGGGCAACTGCACGAAATGATCATTTAGAATTATTTAACTATAAAAGATATTCATTTACTTTTTCGTTGATTGATGACGATGAGGGATTTGCTGGAAATGTATCAATTAATTTGTTTAAAGAAGGTTTGCAAGATTTATTTACAATTGAGAATGGTGTATTAAAAGATGTTAGTGAGTATTCTCAAAATTTTATTATACCAGAAGGCGTAAAAGAAGTTGACTCAAATATATGCGGTAAACTTGGAAAATATTATAATTATTTTCCGTCTACTTTAGAGAAAGTAGACGCATATTATTTGGGACGAGTAACTAATATATCATATTATGATATTGATGTGAATAACAATTATTTAAAATCTATAGATGGAGTAATATATTCAAAAGATGGAAAACATCTAATAGCATTTCCTCCATGTGGTAAGAGTGATTTTAAGGTGGCGGATGATACAGTTTATATAGATAATTACGCATTTGCGTATTCTTATGTTAGAAATGTGGAATGCCCAAATACAATTGTGAAAATAGGAGAGGAAGCATTTGTACAAGGGAGTATAAAGAAAATACATTTAGGAAATAAATTAGAAGAGATTGGATATGGAGCGTTTTGGGATTGTACTGCACTAGATTCAATGGAATTACCAAGGACATTGAAAGTAATTGGAGGGACGGCATTTTACAGTTGCACAGACTTAACAAGTATAACATTACCAGAGAATTTAGAGGAAATAGGCTACCATGCATTTTGCAATTGCAAAAATCTAAGTACATTAGTAATAAATAGTAATATATATTTGGATGATGGAATATTTGAGTCATGTTCAAAATTGAATGATTTTAGCGTAGGGGATAAGTGCAATAAATATAGCGTTAGGGATGGAATATTAATACAAGATGATGATAGGTTATATTTATATCCAAGTGATAAAGAAGGTGATTACACTGTTCCTTTATTTGTGAACAGCATAAGCGATGGTGCTTTTTATAATAGTCAAAAGTTAACTAAGCTATATATTCCATCAAATTATGAGGGAAATGTTCCTATAATACAATCACCAATGATTGATGAAATTATCGTTGATGCGGGAAATAAATATTATTATTCAAAAGATGGAGTATTATTTGAGATTGTTTATGGCGAAACAAAATTATTGCAGTATCCAATAGCAAATAAGAGAACTGAATATACAATACCGTCTGATGTAGATGAAATAGAATATTATGCTTTTTGTTCGTTTAATGATGCAATACGTCAATTAAAAACGCTTGTCATTCCTACGGGAATATATGTTCCTGATTGCTTAATTTTTGACACAATTGCAGAAACGAGATGGTGGCATTGGGAAGGGGCTGTAGAACAACCATACCTTACAATAAAAGGCTATGATGGTTCCAGTGCACATGACTATTATTTAAAAAATGGTGAAGATGAAAACTTAAAGTGGGAAAGTTTGGGAAAAGAAGACACACAGATAGACAACGACAAAGATGACAAAGACGAAAATAAATTTATGCTTAATTATGATGCCAATAGTTTTACACATTCTTCAAATAGTAATAAATATTTAACAGCTGGATTTAAGGGAGTAAAAGACTATAAGTTAGATGAATCATATTTCAATAAACTGATAAAATATAGTACAAAGGGAGAGAAAAATAGAATTAAACAAAGCATGAATTCTTCGTGGGGAGGTTCCTGCTATGGAATTGCTACAACCATGGGGATGGTATATAAAAATATGATAAATATATCGGAAATTAATAGTAATTCAGCAAATTGTTATTATAAGTTACCATATCCTTATAAAGATAAAAAGTTATTGAATACCATTCAGTATTTTCAATTATCTCAATCTTTAGAATATGGAGGGTCGTATGCAGCCAGTAAATCTTTTACCACGAGAGGGAAGAATGATGAAGCGGATAGTTTGAGTGAATTTTTGAAAGCTGTTGTAAAAACAGTAAAAGAAGAAGGAGTATCATTATTCACATTCGCAACAAAAGAGTCAGGACATGCAGTGTTAATGATTAATTGTGAAGAAACAGATGAAGGCTATAGGATTAAAATGTATGATGAAAATACATATAATGATAATCATAAACCAGGTTATTATAGTTATTTTGATATTTCATCCGATTATAAATCTTTTTCTTGGAAAGATGAAGGGTTGACAAATGAGAATTATATGCAAATGCAAATTATTGATTGGAATTTGATGAAACAATTAAATGGTAATGGTTCTTCGTCTGGAAAAAAGGGAAAAGGGCATAGTTTTGTTACAGTTGGTTTAGATGATTCATTTACAATTAGAAATAATGAAAATGAATATTTAACATGGGATGGAAATTCTTTTTCGGGAAATTTAGAGATATTATCTGAGAATTATGAATATAAAAATATTTCGGAGAGTAATTCTGAGGCAATGGTTAATTTAGAGGTTGAAAATAGTGAGTACTTTACATTTTGTGACATAACAGGAGAACTTAATGCAAGTATTGAAGGTGATGACAAGTATCAATCAATAGAAGCTTCTAATGTATCTTTAGTTAAAATGAATTTGAATGAAGGTGTTATTATTGATAGTAATAATGCAGAGTACCAGTTTAAAACTTTTATAACAACAGATGAAAAAGTGTCAGAAAATGAAAATAATCTTATATCTGTATCTGCGAAAACAAAAGGGAAAACGACTTTATCTGTTAATAATACAAATGTAGATGTAACAAATGAAAATGGTATGGACGATATATATACATCTAATTATGTAGGTGTGAAAACAGCAACGAAGACATATAATACTTCAAGTAAATATATTTCTGTTGATAATATATATAAAAATCATACGCATCAATATGTTCTTACAAATTCAAAACAAGCTACATATGCAGAAAACGGATTAAAAACGTATATATGTGATATATGTGGAAATATAAAAACTGAAAATATTGCTAAATTGATGAAAAAGAATAATAAGCCTGCTAAATCTTCTATTAAGAAAATTAAGAAAAAAAAACACGGCTTAATAGTGACGTGGAAAAAAGTTAAGGGAATAAAAGGGTATGAATTACAATATTCGCTCAAGAAAAATTTTAAAGGCGCAAAAACAAAGACAATAAAAAAAGTATCAACTACTACTGTTGCTATAAAAAAACTTAAACGTAAGAAAAAGTATTATGTAAGAATTAGAACATATATCGTTTCCAATAGAAAGAAGATATATTCTGATTGGTCTAAGTTTAAAGTAAAAAAACCAAATAGTAATAGTTTATTCGGATATAAGAAACTCCAAAATACTACAGGGATATTCTTGTATAGTGGAAATATTCTTTTAATGGAATTTTTATGATCTGAAAAGTTGCTTTTAAAAATCAAAATTTATTGTAGTTTTATGCTAACTTCCAGTTTATAGCGTAAATATACACAATCTTGACAAATAAAGATAACACGTTTATTATCGTAATTAAATTGATTTAGAGCTTGTCTCGGCATAAATGAAGACTATAGATTTTACTGTTTCTGAACACAACAGTGCGTCTATAGTCTTTTTTGTTTTTGTGGCAAAATGCAAATATAAGAATTGCCTTGATAAAACAGAAAGTGTGGTTGTAGCAATGAAGGAATTAAATCAGAAAGAGGGACTGTAGCAATGAGCAGATTAGAATGGACAAAGAAAATAATTATAATAATGGTTGGTTCAGTAGTGGCAGCATATGGTATCACCCTTGCCCTATATGCCGGGTTTGGTGGTGCGACTCTTGCAGTTTTGTGGCAGGGAATTTCTAAAACTTTTCATGTAAGTATAGGGATGGCATCAATGATAGTTGCGATAGTTATGATTGCATTTGCATTTTTTTATGACAGATTTCAGATACATATTGGTACTGTTTTATATCAGATTGTATATAGCTTTTGCGTGGATTTATTTGCAAATATGCATGTATATAGTACGCATTTGTGGATAAATGCACTTATCATGGTAATGGGAGTAATCTTTTTTGCAGTGGGAACGGGAGTTTATGCGGCAGCATCTTTAGGACGTGGTTCGTATGAGGCATTAACATTTTCGCTGGCAGATAAGAATGGCTGGCAGGTAAAAGTTGTGCGAATGATACTTGATGTTGCAATGGTTGTTATAGGCATTGCTCTTGGTGGAAAGTTTGGTTTATGTACTATTTTTACAATCATTATATCAGGACCGGTTATTCAGTTTACAGCATCAAAAACAAAAAAAGTATTGAACATCTAAATGGAGAGGATGTGTATAATAAAAGAATAAATCGGAATTTGTGGAGAGATTTCCTGAACTTTCCTTATTTTACAGGCTTTTCAGCCCATTAGATAGTGAAATGATATGTATTTTCCCTTATTTTTGCCCTTATGCGGAATCCGTAAGGGAAATAAGGGAAATTTTTGTTTAAGCGTTGCTCGCTACTTTATCAAGAAGTCTTGCGGAATCCCGTTTTGCTTTTCTTGTTGAGTGAGCGTAAATATTCATTGTGGTACTGACATCAGAATGTCCTAACAGTTCCTGTACATCTTTCGGAGCCGCCCCGTTGGAGAGCAGGTTGCTGGTATAGGTGTGACGTAACTGGTGGAAGTGAAAATCTTCAAATCCTTCCAGCTTCTTTGACACTGACCTGCAAGCAATGCCGAGTGTACTCGGCAGTTCCAGACTACCATCCGGTCTGAGGCAGACAAAGGATATTTCTTTATAATCTGCCGGGACTTCCTGCGTTCCGTCAAGGTGATAGTATTCATAATACACCCTGTTTTTTACATGCACCTCTTTGTAGTAGTTGCGGTGGTAAAGTTCCCCGTACTGCATCCGGCTTTTCAGTTGTTCCCGTCTTGCTGCTTTCAATATTTCAGTCAGTGTATCTCCAAAATCAACAATCCTTACTTTCTTTCGCTTGGTTGTTCCAATCACATTTTTATGCTTCGTTCCGTCATAACGGATACTGCGTTTTATGGTCAGGCATTGTTCTTCAAGGTTGATGTCCTGCCATGTAAGACCACAGGTTTCCCCGATACGAAGTCCTGCATAATATGCGATCTGAATCGGCAGAATTGCAGGTGGATTTTTCTTTTCCAGATACTTGATAAGCCGCTCGTAATCCTCATGTGAAATCGGCTGTGTACCTTCTTCTACCTCATCATCAGAAAAGAGGTCAACTTCCTCTGCCTGTCGTTTCAGCTTGATATATTGCATTGGATTGAAACTGATTAACTGTTTTGGAAATACTGCAAAACGGAAAGACTGCTGTAACACTGCGGAAAAAGAATGGATATAATCTTTGCTATATCCTTTTCGCACTTTTCCATCCGGAAACTCGCCACCGAATGTAAGCAGGTCGAGAAAACTCTGTAAATGTTCAGCGGTAACTGTTTTTAACTTTCGGTCTGCAATCGGGTGTTTTTTGATACATCGGATTGCACCAAGATAATTTTCCACTGTGCCATTGCTGAGTGTTCCGGCTTTCAGTTCTTCTTCCGCCCACATATCCAGAAGTTCTCCTACCGTAAGGCTTTCTGCCCTTGCGACAAACTTCTTATTTTCATAATCTTCCAGTGCTTTGCGGAGAAGCTTTTCCGTCTCACTTTTACTTTCGGTTCCGGCGTATTCTTTCTGAACCATTTTTCCGCTTGCGTCCTCTACATAGAAGCGATAGTACCATTTCTTTCCTTTTTTTCTAACAGATCCTTTTGCCATAATCGTATGTCTCCTTTCGATATCAGACAATCGGAACTGCTGAAATGCTTCTTGCGTGTAAGTATATCACAACTCCGGTTGTCTTACTATACCGATTCAGAATCCTCATACATAACTTCGGATAAAAGATTTGCAAGCCTTTGTTCTGCCGCTTCCGGTTTCTTTGAATAGAGCCTTACAACATCTGCCATATCGTTAAATGCGTTGACAGTATGCGTGATCTCCCTGAGAAACATAATCTCATTATATTCATCTTTCGATTCAAATCCCATTACTTTAGCAATGTCCGCATCTTTGGTACTGCCTTTGTAATTTTTACAGGCGAACTGAAACGAATCCAGAAACAGTTCATATTGCTTTAACATTAACAGCAGTAAGTCTTTAGAAAAAGCGTCTTCTGTTTTATTAAGATCAAGAGGTAACTGTTTGAGAATATCGCCCATCACATCACGAATCTGCAATTCTTTCTTATCCGTAATATCAGTTTCATATTCATCGGTTTCCCCTTTGAGCCATTCAATCGATACATGAAGTGCTTCCGAAAGACCTTCCAGTACCATCTTTTTGGTATTGTCAATCGAACCATTCTCATAACGCAGGATTGTGGAAGCGGTAACTCCCATCTTCTCTGCGACATAAGGCTGTGTCAGATTTAATTCGAGACGGCGCTGTTTTGCCCTGCTGCCGATCAGCTTGCGTAGTTCTTTATCTTTCATGCTGATGTGCCTCCTTTTTCGGTATGTCATTACTATACCACGCAACAAAATACATTGCAATATGCAATTAATGGAAAAAGAATAAAATTTCATAATGCTTGACAAAGCAATATAAACACGCTATACTGACAGCACAAATGAAATTGCATAATGCAATTTAAAAGGAGGTGGTCATATGACACAAAGAAAGATTGCCTTATCTATTGAAGAAGCTGCTGATTATACGGGAATCGGCAGGAACACCCTGAGAAAACTGGTGGAATGGAAGAAACTTCCGGTATTAAAGGTCGGGAGAAAAGTCCTGATCAAAACGGATATGCTGGAACTTTTTATGGAAGCCAACGAGGGCAGAGACTTGAGGGATAAGGGAAATGTGAAAGCAGTCACAAGAAACGGTTCAACTTAAAAAAGCGGTTCCCGAAGAAACCGCCAAAGGTTCTATCAGACCGGAGTCATGATATACCTACACGCAAACAGATTATACCATGTACTTCGTCTGACAGACAACAGGAAACTTATGTTTGGAAGAAAAAGAAAGGACGATGATATTTATGGCAAGATCAACAAAGAGTTATGAGGAGCGTATGCTCCAGTTGGAAAAGAAAGAACAGGAAAGCCTTGAGAAAGCAAAACAGTATGCAGCACAGAAACGGGAACTGAAGAAACGTCAGAAAGATGTGGAAACCAAAAAGCGGACACACAGGCTCTGCCAGATTGGTGGTGCGGTGGAATCGGTGCTGGGTTCTGCGATTGAGGAAGATGATATCCCAAAGCTGATCGGCTTCTTAAAAAGGCAGGAAGCAAATGGGAGATTCTTCTCAAAGGCAATGCAGAAAGAGCCAGTTGCGAATACGGAGGAAGTGTAATGCCGGAGGGAGTGGATTTTTCATTCCCTTCATTGCTTTTTCATGAAGGGCGCACTTATGGACAACCAGAGGTCGTCCGTATAAGTTTGCCACAGGTGGCAACCGGTCTGCGCTTACGCTTGCCGGGCTCGTTCCGTCGGCGGGCATTTCATGCAGACCTGCTCATGCCGCAGGAGGCACTCTTCGCCAGAGGGGCGCATTCCATGCAGGCTGTTATTCACAGGGCACTCTTACGCAGAGGGCGTTCCGGCAGATACCATTTTCTTTTTGGGAAAACGTTACCTGCCGGAAATCAAAGCCGGATACGGCAGAAAGGGGGAAACGGATCATGGCGATTTTTCATTATACAGTAAAGATTGTTGGACGCAGCAAAGGGAAATCCATCATATCAGCATCTGCCTATCTCAATGGTGATGTGATGAAAAATGAAGAAACCGGCAGAATCAGCTACTACACTTCCAAAAGAGAAGTTGTTTATACCAGCCTATTGATGTGTGAAAATGCACCACAGGAATGGCTGAATGTACCTGCTGAAAATATCAGACGGTTCCAGAAATCTGTCCGATATAAAAGGGCAGATAACAAAGAAGCCGCACTGAAAAAATTTAAACTTACTTTTCAGAAGCAGCGTTTATGGAATGAAGTTTTGAGGATAGAAAAAAGTGCAGATGCACAACTCGGCAGGTCATTTGAGTTCTCACTTCCGAAAGAATGGAACAGACAGGAACAGATTGATTATACAACCGAATATATTCAAAAGACCTTTGTAAATAAGGGAATGTGTGCGGACTGGAGTATCCACGATAAAGGAGATGGAAATCCCCATGTGCATTTACTTGTGACGATGCGACCATTCAATCCAGACCACTCATGGGGGAACAAAGAAATCAAGGATTGGGAGTTTGTCAGAGATGAAAATGGAAATATTGTGGTGGATGAATCCCATCCGGACTGGTGGCAGGATAAAAAGGACCCTGACCGTCATGGAATCCGAATCCCGGTATTGGACGAAAACGGTAATCAGAAAGTCGGTGCAAGGAACCGTAAACAGTGGAAACGTGTATTAACCGATGCTACCGGATGGAACAGTCCGAAAAATTGTGAACTGTGGCGGAGTGAATGGGCGAATGTCTGTAATTCACATTTGAAAACGGAAAATCACATTGACCACCGTTCTTATGCAAGGCAGGGGAAATTAGAGATACCGACGATCCATGAGGGCGCGGATGCCAGAAAAATTGATGAGAAATTTCAAAATGGGCAGACACAATCAGCGTCATGGAAAGTGGTAGAAAATCAGATCATAAAAAGACAAAATGCACTGCTGGATAAAATACAGATTTCTTTCGGAAAGGTATCCGGTGCATTGACACAATGGAAGGAGCGATTGGATGACATTAGAAGAAAGCCGGGAAGTCATTCCCATGATGGAGACAATGATAAACCAGATCGAGGAACAGCAGAATTTTATGGCAGCGATGGTACAGGAATTGCAGGAACGGGATCGACAGCTCCTGTCTTTTCAGGAGCAGAACCAGAGTTTAAAAAGCTTAAACAGCGAATTATCCAGGCTGCTAAATCTTTTGCCAGATACAGAAGAACTGCTCTCACAGATCGAGCAACAGAAAACCAGAATCGAACAGTTGGAAAACGAGAATCAGCAATGGCAGGAATTAACGCAGAAGCTGAACAACGAGAACAGCTTATTGCAGAAACAGAACAGCGAATTGCTGACCTTAAACAGCAGATAGAGAAAGCGAGGGAGATCGATGAGCGAATGCAGAAACTTAGAGAACGTCGGGCAGGTGGAAGAACTTCTGCTGATGACCGAACAGATGCAGGACGAACTGGATCAGAAAGACCAGACAATCCAGGAACTAAACAGGCAGCTAAGCGAATCGCTGACCTTGAACGAGAAATTGAACAGCGAAAACAGAGCCGAGAATATCGAAGCATTGCGGACAAGATTAAGGCAAACAGAGGAACGATTGACCAGCGAGACAGACAGCAGGAAAAGAGCCGACGCAGAAGCCGTGGCATGGAAATTTAAGTATGAAAAAGCAGAGCAGGAAAAACTTTATGCACAGACACACCAAAAGACGGTAGAGGTAGCTGTTGAGAAAAAAGTGCCTTATGAGAAATGTGAAAAATGTGACCGTACTGCTTACCGGAAAGCAAAAGAAAAATGCGATAGCCGTAAAAGCCAGTTAGAAAAGAAATATAAAAATATGACGATTGGTTATGAAAGTATCTTGTTTCTACTGGCATGGTACAGCATAACAACAACACTGTTTACTGCGATTCTTTCGCCGGTTTTCCTTAACGACTGTATCGTCTTTTTCGGTGCGTTAGGAAAAGGAATGGGAAGTTTATTTCGGGAGTTTGTGACAGGTGCAGACTCTTTCGGACAGTTAAGCAGTGGAATACCTAACAGTATTCTTTCCGGGATTGTGTACTGGCTGATTGCCGGTACTGTCATGGCAATTTTATTCGTAATAACCGGGTGGCTGATAATCGGGATTGGTTATCAGGTAGGAAAAATCTACCGGAAATATTGTTGGGATATCATCAGTATCGTGGTAGCGATAACGAGTACAGCTGTTGTAATTTACTTTGGAGAATGGATTAAAAACGCTAATCCGATAAATCTTATTGTATTGCTATTACTGTCGCATATTATTTATATTGGAATCAGATGTTATGTGAAAGACTGGATGGAAGAACGAGGATATTATTAAAAGAGGACAGGGAAATTTCATAATCTTCCTGTCCTTAGTAAGGGACTATTGATTGTTTATATAAAGAAAAAGTATATAAATAAATCTTGACAATTAGTACGAACTCGGACTATACTATAAAAGTCCGGATTCGTACTAATTTAAGGAGAAAAAAGATGAGAAAAGATAATAATATGATAATACAGTTGCAACGATATTATGCTTTATGGAAAGAATGTACAGCAATGTATGAGGAATGGTCAAAGGATCAGGGACTGTCTTCAAATGGAGTTTTTGCTTTGTATTCATTTTATGAAAGTAATGGAAGATGCACGCAGAAAATGATAAGTGAAAAATGGAATATACCTAAGCAAACGGTAAATACGATACTAAAAGATTTTCAGAAAAAAGGATACATCAATATGGTATCTGATGATTCAGACAAGAGAAATAAGCTGATATGCCTCACAGAATCAGGAATGGAATATACGAAAGATATCATAGAAAAACTGCACTCAAAAGAAATATATGTAATCGAAAAAATGGGATTAGAGAATATAGAAAGTCTTAATGATAATACAGAGCTGTTTATCAGACTTTTCAAGGAAGGAGATTGTAAGAAAAATGAATCATAAATCATTATTTTTTAAATATGTTATTCCATCTATTATAGCATTTGCATTATCAGGAATATATGCGATAGTGGATGGATATTTTGTAGGCAATACCATAGGAGATGCTGGAATTTCGGCTATTAATATTGCATATCCGATTGTGGCTTTGATTCAGGCTCTTGGAACAGGAATTGGTATGGGAGGAGCTGTTTATTACTCAATTAATGCAGCAGAAAAGAAAGGAAAACGGGCAGAAGAATTTATTGCTACAAGCTGGTGGCTTCTTGTAATAGTAAGTGTTATCAATACCATAATTATTTACTCCTTTTCGTCTAAAATTTTAGGATTGCTTGGAGCAGATGGAATTATATTAACAAATGCGACAGATTATATCAAAATTATAGCACTTGGAGCAATATTGCAGATTCTTGGAACTGGAATGATGCCATTCATTAGAAATTATGGAAACTCTTTCTGGTCAATGTTTGCGATGGTTGGTGGATTCATAACCAATATTGTTCTGGATTTTATCTTTGTATGGATATATGAAATGGGCATGAAAGGTGCAGCCACAGCTACAATAGCCGGACAGGGTGTGACTGCAGCAATTGCAATCATATACGCATTATATAATAAAAAGTTTTATGTGTATGTATCCTTAAAAAATGTAAAAGAAATGTGTGGCGCTATATTCAGAGTAGGTCTTGCACCATTTGGGCTAGCATTGACTCCTAATATTTCATTGGTGTTTATAAACCGATTCTCCGCTTCTTATGGGGGAGAAAAAGCTATTGCAACTTATGCATGTGTATCCTATATTATCTGTATCATATATCTCATATTGCAGGGCGTAGGTGATGGAAGTCAACCTTTAATGAGCCGTTTTTATGGTGAGAAGGATCAAGAAAGCCTGAGAGGAGTTCAGAGAATGGCATACATTTTTGCAATAATTCTTGCTGTTTGTGGTGGAATTATCATGTATGTAAACAGAGCAAATATTGGAGGGGTTTTCGGAGCTTCTTATGAAGTAAGTATTGAGATTTCTAAAATTGTACCTATATTTTTAGTGTCATTACCATTTGTTGCGATTACCAGAATAGCGACAGCTGGATTTTATGCTACTGAAAAAAGTGGATTGTCATACATTCTTACATTCATTGAACCAGTATTGATGCTGATATTTATGCTTGTTTTACCACCTTTATTTGGTGGACAGATTATGATATGGTGGAGTACGGTATTGGCACGTGTTTTTTCAGCGATTCTGGCATTCATACTAATAAAATATTGCGAAAAGGGAGATTTGCAATATGGAATACAGAAAATTTAACAATCAGATAGTAGCAAGAATAATCTAGGTTTATCTATTGTATTTTTAAGGACAGCCTCATAGCAATAGGGCTGTCCTTTTAAAATTATGAAGCTAATTTTTAATAAATTCTAGTAGATTTTGATTGGAATAATCATAACTCTAATGAATCTTCAGCATCTACCCACATCTGTAAATTCCCATCAAGATATAACCTTGCATATTCTAATGGCTCATCGATTGCAAGCGATGTCAAAGCACAATCAGATCCAGGTGTGGTTCTTAAATTTTTTTCTGCTTCCCAACAATCAATACGGAGTATATAGCCCGTATTAGTATATACATCAATGCTGTTGCACTGTGGATTGTATTCTGCAAATATTGTTCTCATCGTATCCCATCTCCTTATCATTTAATCAATCAGTAGTAGCAAAAATTAAGAAGCATTTCAATCAGTTCACCATGTCACTTTTATTTTGTGTTATACTGTCTTATAGATTTTTCTTGCCCTTGTATTTGCCCTTATCAGAGTGCATAAACACTGATGGGACGATATAACACAAGGGAAATAATAAGGGAAAGCTCACCTGCGACAAATCCAGTGTTTTCAAGGGGTTGCGAAGAATTTAATAATAAAATATAACAGTTATTAAATTTCTTAAAACAGGTGAAATCTCAATCGGAATTTGTAGATGCAAGATAACCAAGAGTATATAATTGACAAGCAATGAATCATTTGCTATTATTGAGCCGTATATAAATAAGACAGTTCGTTTGTACCATCCTGTCTCTAAATAAAACCAGGACTATTATTTTATAATTCATAATTGGAATTTTTTAGAAAAGTAATCTATTAAGACACGGGTACAGATGTATCCGTGTCTTTTTATGTAATAAGAAATTCCTTCAGAATTTCTTATTACATAAAAAACGTTCCACTATGGATGCACACTTGCACGAAAGGAAAAATGTTGCTAAAGCAACACGTGCTCGGTGCGTAGAATATCGCAAGCGACATTCTTGATTATACAATTACAATACAAGCAAATGGAGAAAAGTTTTATGTATATTTTAAAAACGGAGGCTAGTTTTGACTCAGCGCATTTTCTTGCAGGATACAACGGAAAATGTAGCAATCTTCATGGACATAGATGGAAGATTGTTCTTGAAGTTCAAGCTGAGGAACTAAAGGACGACATTCAACATAAGGGGATGTACGTAGATTTTGGAGAATTGAAAAAAGATTTAAGAAACCTTGCAGACTCAATGGATCATGCCTTAATTATAGAAAAGAATTCATTGAAGCAGACTACTTTGGAAGCTTTAAAAAGCGAGAATTTCAGGATTATTGAACTTGATTTTCGTCCGACAGCAGAGAATATGGCAAAGTATTTTTATGAGAAAATAAGAATACTTGGATACAATATGAAAGCTGTAACGGTATATGAAACTCCTGTCAATAGTGCAACTTATATGGAATAATTATAAATAATTTTCTAATCTGAAAGGAGTTATATATGAGTAAATATGAAGTAGTTGAAAAATTTGTAAGTATCAATGGTGAAGGAACTAAAGCCGGACAACTTGCAGTTTTTATACGTTTTAAAGGTTGTAATCTTAATTGTAAATATTGTGATACCAAATGGGCTAATGAGCAAGAAGCACTTTCTCAAACAATGACGGAAGAAGAAATACTTGATTATGTTTTATCAACGGGAGTTAAAAATGTCACTCTTACAGGTGGAGAACCATTGTTAAGAAATGACATTGAAAAAGTTATTACAGTTCTTGCAGAAAACAATCTGAATGTTGAAATAGAGACTAACGGTAGCATTTATCTTGACAAAATCCGTAAGCTTAACAAAGAAAATGTAACTTTTACAATGGACTATAAGCTTTCCTGTAGTGGAATGGAACAGTCCATGAATCTGAAAAATTTTGAAGTTTTAAATAAAAATGATACTGTTAAATTTGTAGTAGGAAACCGAGAGGATCTTATAAAGACAAAACAGATTATAGAAAAATATAATCTGTATGGAAAATGTAATCTTTATATAAGTCCGGTATTTGGGTTGATAGAGCTTGAGGAAATAGTTGATTTTATGAAAGAGAATTTAATGAATGATGTTAATATGCAGATTCAGTTACATAAAATAATATGGTCACCAGATAAAAAAGGAGTCTAATATGGAAAAACATAAGAAAATAGATACTAAAGCAATTGAATATCATATAGCTGGTATTCTTAAAGCTCTGGGTGATAATCCTGAACGAGAGGGATTAAAAGACACACCTAAAAGAGTTGCAAAAATGTACGAAGAAGTTTTTGAAGGAATGAATTATACAAATGAAGAAATTGCAGATATGTTTAACAAAACATTTGCACTTGATAGACTGGAAGAAGCGTCCGAAAATGTAGAATGTAAAAGTCAAAATGGAACTTCTGACATGGTAGTAGTAAAAGACATAGAACTTTTCAGTTATTGTGAGCATCATCTTGCACTTATGTATGATATGAAGGTAACAGTTGCTTATATTCCAAAGGGAAGAGTGATAGGTCTTAGTAAGATAGCAAGAATAGCAGATATGGTATCAAAAAGATTGCAGCTTCAGGAAAGAATAGGAAGCGATATTGCAGATATTATGCAGATGGTTACTGGAGCAGAAGATATAGCAGTACTTATTGAAGGATGTCATAGTTGCATGACTGCGAGAGGAATTAAAAAAACTAACACAAAAACATACACACAAACATTAAGAGGGAGATTTAATAATGAAAGCAATGGTTTTATTCAGTGGTGGAATAGATAGTACAACATGCCTTGGTATGGCAGTAGAAAAATATGGTTCAGAAAATGTTATTGCATTATCAATAGCATATGGTCAGAAACATACAAAAGAGATAGAAGCATCAGATAAAATTGTAAAATATTATAATGTAGAACATATTTATCTTGACCTTGCAAAAATATTTCAATATAGCGATTGTTCACTATTATCACATTCTGATAAGGAAATACCTAAAGAATCATATAATGACCAGATTAAGAGTACAAATGGTTCACCTGTGTCAACGTATGTTCCATTTAGAAATGGATTATTCTTATCAAGTGCTGCAAGTATAGCAATTTCAAAAGGCTGTAGTGTAATATATTATGGTGCGCATGCAGATGATGCAGCTGGAAGTGCATATCCTGACTGTAGCAGTGATTTTAACAATGCAATAAATGAAGCAATATATCTTGGAAGTGGAAAGCAGATTAAGGTTGTAGCACCATTTATCAATGCAACTAAAGATCAGGTTGTAAAAAAAGGGCTTGAGATAAATGTACCATATAAATACACATGGAGCTGCTATGAAGGTGGAGAAAAACCTTGTGGTAAATGTGGAACATGTATAGACAGAGCTAAAGCGTTTGAGTTAAACGGAATTAAAGATCCGGCAATGGAATAAAAGGGAGAAGAATTATGACAGGAAGAAGCAAAGAAGAAACAGCAGACATAACATTATTAGGTAATCAGAAAACACAGTATCCATGTGATTATGCACCGGAGATGTTGGAGACTTTTGAGAATAAACATCAGGGAAATGATTATTTTGTAAAATTTAATTGCCCTGAATTCACAAGTTTGTGTCCCATAACAGGTCAACCGGATTTTGCCACTGTTACAATATCATATGTACCCAACATTAAAATGGTGGAGAGTAAATCATTAAAACTATATTTATTTAGTTTCCGAAATCATGGTGATTTTCATGAAGATTGTATGAATATAATTATGAAAGATTTGATAAAACTTATGGATCCAAAATACATTGAGGTATGGGGGAAATTTACTCCTAGAGGTGGAATATCAATAGACCCTTACTGTAATTATGGAAAGCCTGGAACAAAATGGGAAGAAATTGCATTTAATAGAATGGCAAATCATGATATGTATCCGGAAAAGGTTGATAATAGATAGGAACAAAGATACTGGATTTATTGGGATAAGGTTCAAAGAGTAGATAACCTGAAACATGGTTATCTATTTTTAATTGTCTCGATTTTCTTTACCATTAAAGTTATAATGTTTAGAAAGATTTTAGGAGAGCAAGTCATGAGTGAGTGGAATCCAGAATTATATGATAATGAACAGTTTATTGAAAGAGATTTGTAATTAATATTTGAAAATATATGGAGAAAGTCAATTTTGGATAAAGAAAGAAGAAAAAAGAAAGTAGCATTTATATGTGTTCATAATTCCTGTAGAAGTCAAATCGCAGAGGCACTGGGAAAATACCTGGCTTCTGATGTTTTTGAAAGTTATTCTGCAGGTACTCAAACAAAGCCACAGATTAATCAGGACGCAGTGAGAATTATGAAAAAAATGCATGGAATCGATATGGAAAAAAATCAATATTCTAAACTTATTAGTGAGATTCCGAAACCTGATATAGCTATTTCAATGGGATGTAATGTAGGTTGTCCTTTTATAGGAAGAAGTTTTGATGATAATTGGGGGCTTGATGATCCAACGGGAAAAAGTGATGAGGAATTTGAAATAGTTATTAAGGAGATAGAACGAAAAATAATCGAACTTAAGGAGAGCATAGACCAGTTATAAATTTCGTTGTGCAGGAAAGTAAATGAAGATATATGAGACGGAAAATAGAACAGAAAAGAAAAGATAACAGACCAGCTATTAATAGTTTGGGAACAGTCTGTTAGGGCTACACATCTATTTCTTTCCGATAAAGAAGTAGAGCAGATTAAAAAGTATGTGCCACAGGCATTAAACAGCGTCGAACATTTAATAATTGCAGAAAATGAGCAAAAAGAACCGATTTAGATGAAGAGGGAAATCCGTATCCGCTTTTGTATATGAAAATGCAAAATTATTGCTGTAAAATAGTGGTTTATCAACATTTACAATAACATTATGCAAAGTATTTAAGCTACAATAATTGAACGATTTGTAATTTAACTTATGAGAAATTAGAAAAGGTAATTTAGTATGACAAAAGAACAATGGTATAAGCAGTTATTTGAACGTCTAGGCAAATCAAAATTTCGCAGTAGTTTTTACCTAAAACAAAAGGACATAGACTACATCAACGAAAAAGGATTAGAAACAATCAGGAAGCATGCTGAGGATTTTATTGCTAAAAGAGAAGCACCGGCGCATATACCAAATGACGGAAAGCAAACTCCAATGAAAGGGCACCCGGTATTTATTGCACAGCATGCAACGGCAACATGTTGCAGGGAGTGCATTCGCAAGTGGCATAAAATAAAACCGGGAGTAGAATTAAGTCAGGTACAGCAGGACTATCTGGTGGATGTGATTATGACGTGGATAAAAAGAAATATGTAAAAAATAGAGTATAGTATACAGCAAAGTAAATAAATACTAAGCAGCAAAGAGCAGAATAGGATATATAGTAAATAATAGAAAATATTATGCACCAAAGGGCAGAATAGGATATACAGTAAAAGATAGAAAATATAATGCACCAAAGGGCAGAAAATAATATATAAAGGACAGGTAATATTGTATGGTTAAAAAGATTATAAAAGGAAAACAGATTTTTGCAAGAAAAGCACAAAGTGCCACAGAGGCAGATAAACAAGTTGTAACAGATTTATTAGATACACTTAAGGCTAATAGAGAAACCTGCGTTGGTATGGCAGCTAATATGATAGGAGTTAATAAATCAATAATAGTTGTGGCAACAGGACCATTTCAATTTGCAATGATAAATCCTGTAATTACAAAGAAATCAGTAGAGTACAAAACGGAAGAAGGATGTCTTTCTTTGGAGGGTATACGACCTTGTATAAGATATGAAGAAATTGAGGTTGATTATTTAGATTCAAACTTTAATAAAAAACATGACAAGTATACAGGTTTTACAGCACAGATTATTCAACATGAAATAGACCACTGTAATGGAGTGGTTATTTAGATATTTTTTCAAAAGTACATCCTTTTTAGGCAAAACAAGCAAAAGGGATGTATTTTTCCAAGCAGAAAATTGAAAAAACAAAGATAATTCCCCAAAAGTACACCCCTTTTAGCAAAAAACAAGCAAAAGGGATGTATTTTTCCAAG
>NZ_QUDZ01000013.1:0-236 GCF_003477765.1 Eubacterium sp. AF34-35BH | reverse complement strand
AAAGATAATTCCCCAAAAGTACACCCCTTTTAGCAAAAAACAAGCAAAAGGGATGTATTTTTCCAAGTATGAAATTAACAAAACAAAGATAATTCCCCAAAAGTACACCCCTTTTAGCAAAAAACAAGCAAAAGGGATGTATTTTTCCAAGCATGAAATTAACAAAACAAAGATAATTCCCCCAAAGTACACCCCTTTTAGCAAAAAACAAGCAAAAGGGATGTATTTTTCCAAGT
>NZ_QUDZ01000012.1:16391-53802 GCF_003477765.1 Eubacterium sp. AF34-35BH | reverse complement strand
ATAACCATTCTTTATACTTTCTGTTACATCCGACAACTTACGCTGTTCCCAAGTTATTAAATTATTATATATTATAAAATACTTACGCTGATGAAGGGTGATAAGGTGGTCAAGAGACTCCAAATAGTCTCCTATTTTTCTCTGTTCTTCTATTGATGTATACGGAATTTCAATAGTCTTCATTCCAGCAATATCTATACTTCTTCCATCTCTTATCCCATATACATGTGGTACTAATTTATGCTTTATAAATTCATGAGAACGAAAGTATGGATAATAGAATCTTGAATCTGCTACATCACTATGAAATGTATGATATGCAGGGCTTATAATGCCATCTAACAATGATTTTTCAAGTCCTCCTTCAAAGGAACGAAGATGCACTATGAAGTCATCTTTCCGCACCATTTTATAATTAGACAAATTAGATTCATCATACATTAAATTCCGGTCAGATTCTTCTCTTTTAACTGTTCCTCCACCCTGAATAATAGTAAGAGCCGGCAGCTCCGTATGGTTCTTTTCAGAGTATTCTTTAAACACTTCTCCTAACTTACGCTGTTCCCAAGTATTACATATAAAAAAAAGAGAATATAATGGTGTAATTTAATAAAAAACAAAATGAAAAAGATTCTATTTTATAGTTCGATAAAGTAAAAAATAACGGAATCGAGTCCTGAAAAAGGGACAGTGAATATGAGAAAATAAAAGCATAAAAGGAAAAAGAAAAAAATTGCAGCTATAAAGGAGGCAAATTATGGGATTTTGGAACGGAAAAGCGGATGGACCTTTAGATAAGATGTTTGACTTTAACAGAGACGGAAAATTAAATGCTTGGGAAAGAGCAATGGAACTGGGGCTATTAATGGATGATGAAGATGACTACCAGGATGAGGATGATGAATTTGATGAGGATATGGATAGTGAATTTGATGATGACGACGATGAAGAAGATGATGAAAGTGAAGAGCTGATGGAAGAAGATTGGGATTCGGATTACGATGAAAGTGATGAGTGGTAGAAGTAATTATAAAAATAAATTGACATAACGTTATATATATATAATAAGATTGAGTTAATAATTTCTACTAATATGTAGATTAAGGACGACCACATATACCACATTTGGTTTGAATGATTTATAATTTCTACTAAAATATGGTAGATAGAACCTTGTAGTTTCGAATAAATATAAAAATTGGTTGCAAAAGTAACTGCTAGTTTGCAAAAGTAGTAGCATGGAAAAACTAGCAGTTTAAATTGCAATTAAATTTCAATACTTTTCTGCCATAAGTCCCATTTATAGGACAATCTATTTGCTAGAATGAGAGTAAAGGAACCAAGGTAAAAAAAATTAAGATTTAGTTCTTAAGGAACGGAAAGGTGGTACTTATGGGATTATTCGGAGACAAAGATGCAATTGTTGGAGCAGCTTTAGGAGCAGGCAATGCTTTTAACAAAAATAAGAAAACAAACAGAGCAGCAATATACGGAAGTGCAATGGGAGAATGTATTGGCTCGGGAAAGAAATGGACAGTGGAAGATTCTATAAAGTTAGAAGGAACAATAAGAGCATTGGATAGAAGAAAAAACAGATAAAAATAAATAAACATATCTTAAAGAGAATAATAGAAGCGAGGAGGTATAGTGATGAGAAATTGGATGGATTTAAATGGTGATGGTGAAATAGATGGTACAGAAATGATGTTTGCACAAGAGATGATTTGTTCCAGCAGGGAAGAACATGAGGCATTATTTGGAGATGCTGGAGACTTTGAAGATGACGCAAATGATGATTTTAAGACTGATGCCATGCTGGCAGGACTTGATGCTGATGAGTTAGAGTTTATGGATTCTGATGAAAGAGCAGAGGCATTGGAAGAAGCTGGGTTAGAAGCAGACGATTATGATTTTGACTAGAATTAACTTTGTCCTAGAGTGAATAACAAGGAAAAAACAACTACAACAAAACAGGGAAAATTCCCCAGCAAGAATGTAAATTCACACATTTCTAGCGGCACATCTTAACTTTTACATTCTAAACTACATTGGGTTATGAGGTTTTATTATGATTGGAACAAACAGTTTTTTTTACATAATGGACTACAGTGGTAATTATTATCGAACAAATAAATCGGACCAGCTTGTCGTTGCATCAGGACGGGAAGAGGCAGAGATATTTACTTTGAAAGATGCTAATTCAAGAACCTCAGTAGGAAGGAAATCTCATTTTTATTTAATTTCACCGGTAGAAGAGACAGAAGAAGCAACCTCAAATGAACAAATGAATTTAGTAGAAGAGATAACAGATGTAACTCCGAATGAACAAATGAATTCAGCGGAAGATACAGCAGAACCAACTCTCTTACATGAATCTGCAGACCAGATAGCAGATGAAACAGATTACATAGAGGATAGTAAATATAACGTGACAGAGGGCTATAAAGTATACAAGGATTTAAGAAATCTTAAGCAGCTGCAGAAGCAGAAAGAACACGAGCTGGATTTACTTTACAATATGACAATGTACATTGATTGTCAGAACATGGCAGATATTTGTAAGGAAAATTTAGAAGAAATGGAAAAAATAGATTTAACTGAAACAATGAAAATTTCAGCATAGAAGCCAATTAGTTACTTATGAAAAACTCAATTTCAGGAGGTACCGTTATGAAGAAAATGAACAAGTATATGAAAACAACTATAATAACTGTTATTATCCTTGCATTATTCACTATTGCTCAAAGAGATAAAATTATAGGATATTTTGAACCAAAATGTATTGAAGAAGGATGTACCGAAAAGGTAGTTGAAGGAACAAATTATTGCAGATGGCATTTGATTAGTGATGACAATGATTATAGTGATACATATCACTCAGGAACAGTCACAACCACAACTAGTGCGTATTCAGATAACACAGATGGATCCCATAGTAACAATGATTACAACAATTACAACAACTACAACAACTACAATAGTGATGACAATGAGTATGACGATGATTCAGACTATACTCAGGAAACTACCAGCGACAACAAGGTTTACAAATACCATAAACGTATACAATATGATTCAAGTGAAGATGCCTATGATGATGGCTATGATGATATTTATGATGATGGAGACTATGATTACGACCGATATGACAATGATGAGGATTATGCTGAAGGTGTAGATGATGCCATGGCGGAAATCGATTGGTAAAAATATACAAATCAGGCAAGTCCAAGATTATTTCAAACAAAGCTGGTAAGAAGAAAATTTCTATTAAGTTTAAGAAAGTAACTGGAGCAAAAGTGTACGGCTCATATTCAGCTAAAGTAAAAAAGTTAAATAAGAACTTAAATGAATAAAAACTTAAGTTGATAAAAAGTTAAATAAAAACTCTACGGGAGATTTGAAAAAATTTCCTGTAGAGTTTTTTGTGTAATGGAAAATTGTTTATTATATAAAAATGTTCCACAACAATGCACTTTCGCACAAAAGAAATTTATAAAGTTCAATTACTAAATGAAGGTTATTGAAGAATTATCTGAGTACATACTATTTCTTGAAATTATCTTCTTAAAGTATATAATAGATGAAGGAAATTATAAAAAAGTAAAAGATATAAATAAATTATAAAAAAGCAAAATATAAAATTACACTTTTATAAAAAAGAAAGTATGATATTTAAAGCATAAAAACAAAGTACAATAACAAATAAAAATAAAGTATAAAAATATTAAAACTGAGGTGATTACAAAATGATAAAGGCAAAACAAATATCAGAATCCATTGAGTTAGGAGCATTGCTCGCAATTTCAGGTGGTATGATGGATGCTTACTCATATATTGAAAGAGGAGAAGTCTTTGCAAATGCCCAAACAGGAAATATGCTTCTGTTTGGTGTAAACCTTTCTGTGGGAAATTTTCATAAGGCAATATATTATTTCTGCCCAATTTTAGCTTTTACAATAGGCATAATGTTGGCTGACGTTGTAAGAATGAAAACAACAAGGAAACTTCATTGGAGACAGTGGTCGGTATTGTATGAGGCAATAATTTTAATAGGGGTATCATTTGTACCATTATCATTAAATCTTTTAGCAAACAGTTTAACATCCCTTGCCTGCGGAATACAGGTTGAAAGCTTCAGAAAAATTCATGGTAAAGGCATCGCCACAACAATGTGTATCGGTAATTTAAGAAGCGCTACCCAGAATATGTGCGACTTCACCAAGTCAAAAGACAGACAAAAATTGCTAAATGGAATTTTATATTTTGGAATTATAGGCTGCTTTATAGTAGGCGCAATAATTAGTAACGGCTTTATTGAGATTCTTGGCAAGAGGGCAATCCTTGTAAGTGCCATATTATTAATTTTAGCATTTCTTGTTATGTTTATAGATAGGGAAGAAAGTCTACTTAAAAAAAACAAAATAAAGTAAATACAAAAAACTAAATGCAAAATTTATTAAAGATTCGCTAATACAAAAATTAAATGTAAGATTAAAAAATTAACTAGTAGAAAAAGTTTATGGAGTTTAGTATCATAAAAAATAAAGACGCGACAAAAGGAGAAGAAATGAGTAACAAAAGAGAAAAGAAAAAATGGTCTACTAAAAAGAAAGTGGTTGCAACCCTTGTAAGCATAGTGGCACTTTTTCTGATAATTGTTTTAGGCTACGTGGCATATGTTTTCGGAACTTACCACAGAATACCGGACAAGCAGAAATTATCAATTAACAAACCAGCGTCATCTCAGAATGCAAATAGTAGTGAGACCGGTGAAAGCAAAAATGTCAAAACGTTAGACACAAGCAAACTGACAAAAAATAAAGAATACAAAATAGGAACATATAATGTTGGATTTGGAGCTTACACTCCAACTTACAGTTTCTTTATGGATGGCGGAAAATATTCAAGATGTTTTAGCAAACAGTCAGGCATTGACGCAATTAACGGTGCGGCAGATTATGCTATGGAAGAAAAGCCTGATTTTATGATTTTTCAGGAAGTAGACAGAAAATCTACCAGAAGCTATCACGTTAATCAGGAAAATTTAATAACAGAAAAATTCGCAAATTATTACGAAGACTTTGCCGTAAATTACGATTCAGCATATTTATTTTATCCATTTAATGAACCTATCGGAAAGTCATATTCAGGAATTGCCTTTTACTCAAAATATTTGATTACATCAGCAGTAAGAAGAAGCTTTCCAATTTCAACTTCTTTTTCAAAAATATTGGATTTGGACAGATGCTATAGTGTAAGCCGTATTCCTGCAGACGGTGGAAAGGAACTTGTAGTGTACAGTGTTCATATGTCTGCTTACGGAAATAGCGACGAAATCCGAGAAGGTCAGACTTCAATGCTTTTTAACGATATGAAGGAAGAACGCCAAAAAGGCAATTACGTTATATGTGGTGGCGACTTTAATCACAACTTAAAACTGGACGAAAACGATAATGCAGAACACGAAGGCTGGGCATATCCATTTCCACGAAGTAAAATGCCAAAGGAATTAAGCTTTGCAATGGACCAACTGTCAAAAGGCAAATACGATAGCCTTGCACCATCCAACAGAAATACGGATATGGAATACATCAAAGGAAAGACTTTTACATGTATATTAGACGGGTTCATCATATCCGACAACGTTCAAATGACAGATTACACAATCAAAGACAATGGCTTCAAATACTCAGACCACCAGCCCGTATTTATGAGCTTTAAATTAAAATAAAAAGAAAGATAAAACAGACAGAATACAAGTAAGTAAACACAGTAACAGAAGAGATGAACAAACTATGCATAAACAAGAGAAGCTAAATAAACAAATTATACATAGTAATAATCAAAAAATAAATAAGATAAAATAAGGAAACAAGACAGAGCAAAAAACATTGCCCCGCCTTGTTTTCTTTTATTTAATAAGAAACGTTTCACTATGGATGCACTATGGTGCAAGAAGTAAATAGTTGAAAAACAAGTTGACTTATGACACCCTGTCATATACAATACCATATGACAACATGTCATACAACAAACATTATACTCCCCACACGAATATGCAATTCCAAGGCGAACATATACATATTAAGACATTATACTCCCCATACGAATTTGTATATCCCAGTGAGAAAATATATGTATTAAAGAAAGTGCTCTGAAGCCGTCGGTTAATAAAGGCAGCAAAGTCGGCTTTATATAACCGCTACGAGCTGAAGGCAGCGGGAGCGTGCTTTCGTAATACATATATTTTCCCACTGGGAATAACCCAATTTTATGTGGATGCATACTTTTAATGTACATTTCCCACTGGAATAACCCAATTTTATGTGAATGCATATTTTTAATGTACATTTTCCACTGGGGATAACTCAATTTTATAGGAGCAGAAAGGAAAAAACATGACTAAGTTTTTTGTAAAAAAACCATACTTTGTTCTAGTGGCTGTAATAATAATCCTAATCATAGGTGGCGTAAGCCTCGGCAACATGAGCACAGACTTGATGCCCGACATGGAAGTACCATATCTTATGGTCATTACTACAGAACCTGGCGCATCACCAAACAAGGTAGAAAGTGATATAACAGAACCAATGGAAAGTACATTGGGAACAGTTAGTGGAGTAGAAAAGGTAATTAGCAACTCAGCAAACAACTACAGCATGATTATGCTTCAGTTTGCAGATGGAACAGATATGGACTCAACATTAGTAAGAGTTTCCCAGAAAATCGAGACAATCGATTTGCCTGATGGCTGTGGCAAACCTAACTTAATGGAAGTAAGCATGGATATGATGGCAACTATGTATGCAGGTATTGACTACAAAGGAAAAGACATCAAGGAGTTGTCTGATTTTACAACCAATACTTTACAACCTTACCTTGAAAGACAGGAGGGCGTTGCAAGTATAACACCAATGGGACTTACAACAGACTCCATAGAGGTAAAATTAAATCAGAATAAAATTGACAAGATTAACGATAAGATTCTTGGAAAAACAAATGACAAACTAACTGATGCAGGCAAAGAAATTGAAAAAGCAGAAAAGCAAATCAAGGATGGAGAAAGTCAGTTAGCTACTCAGAAGAACAAGTTAAACAGCACACAGAAAAGTACAAATAAACAGTTGGCTGATGCACAGGTAAAACTAGCACAGGCACAGGCAACCAAAGTGGCATACCAGGCAAATCTTAATAGTTTAAAAGCAAGCAAAAGCGCATTAGAAGCTGAAAAGAAAGCATACACTGACGCAAAATTAGAAGATGCCTACACTAAGATTGACACAATGTTTGCAACTTTTAACACTCAGTTAGAACAGCCGGCAAAAATGGCAGGAATTACTATTCCAAAAAATCTTGAGGATGCTGTAAATAACAAGTCAGAATTTAATAAGTTTATTAAATGGCTTACAAATTTAGGCTACAAGGATCAGGTTAAAGACCTTTCATATAAGCAGATAAAACAGGTTTACAATGCAGTAAAAGTAAGACTTCCTCAAATAGATACAGAACTTGCTAATTTAAAAACTGAAATAATAGCCATGGAAATGGCAATTAAGCAAATAGACAAACAAATGCAGGGGATGGATAAGAACCAGTCCACAGCTATTTCAGGAGGATATTCTGCAGCAGCAGGATTTGGCGCCGGTCAGGCAAAGATTTCTTCAGCAGAAACTGAATTAAAAAACGCAAAGGAAAAATTACAGGAATCAAAAGACAAGTTAAATGATTCCAGAGAAGCTGCAATTGAGAATTCAAACATTGATGCATTACTTAGCATTGACACATTATCACAGTTAATCACTGCGCAAAACTTCTCAATGCCTGCAGGTTACATTGACGACAAATCAGACAACCAGTGGCTTGTAGATGTTGGTGATAACTATGAGAACAAAAAACAGTTAAAATCAATGGTTCTTACAAAAGTTGCAGGCATTGGAGAAATTAAATTATCTGATGTTGCAGACATAACTGTTGTTGACAATTCAGGCGAGAGTTATTCAAAAATCAACGGCAGAGCAGCAGTTCTTCTTGCAATTTATAAGTCAAGTACAGCTAACACAAGTGAAGTGGCAGGAAATATTAAATCAGCTTTTAAGACAATGGAAGGCAAATACAAAGGCTTATCATGTACATCTTTAATGGACCAAAGTGAGTATATAAGCGTTATCGTAAATACAGTTTTGCAGAGTATGTTATTAGGAGCAATTCTTGCAATTATAGTTCTTGCATTATTCTTAAAAGATGTTAAGCCAACAGTAATTGTTGCATTTAGTATTCCGTTTAGTGTTGTCTGCGCAATTATTGTAATGTATTTTACAGGAATAACATTGAACGTAATGTCACTTGCAGGACTTTGCATAGGTATTGGTATGTTGGTAGATAACTCCATTGTTGTAATGGAAAATGTTTACCGATTAAGAAACAGAGGTCTGTCAGCCCCAAGAGCGGCAGTTCAGGGAGCAAAGCAGGTTGCAGCCCCAATTGTATCTTCTACACTTACAACAATTTGTGTATTCTTGCCAATGATTTATGTAAAAGGAACTGTGGGTCAGTTATTAATGCCTTTTGCATTTACAATGACATACGCATTAGTAGCCTCATTAATTGTAGCTTTAACTGTAGTTCCAACAATTAGTGCCACAGTTTTAAAGAAAACCAAAAAACAAAACCACAAGTGGTTTGATAAATTCCAGAATGCTTATGGTAGACTTTTGGATAAGTGTTTAAACCACAAGTTAATACCTTTAGCATTAGCAATTATTTTATTAGCAATCTGTGTTGTCCAAGTATTTAACACAGGGCTTGTAATGATGGATGATATGGAAAGCAATCAGATTTCCGTAAGTTTATCTTTAGACAAAGATGTAGACAAGAACACTGCATACAAGACAGCTAATGAAGTAACCAACGCAATTCTTAAAGTTAAGGGAATTAATAAAGTTGGGGCAATGGATGGAAATGCCACTGCAACTTCAGGCTTAACAGGTGGCAGCACTGACAACTACAGTAATTTTACATTCCAGATTATTACTGACGATGACATAACATCAACCAGTCAGTTTAGAAAAATAATCAAGAAAATAGAAAATAACACAAAGAACATAAAATGTGAGAATTTAACTGTTTCTTCATCAGCCATGGGAAGTATGTCACAGATGATGAATCAGGGAATCGAAGTTCGTATTTATGGTGATGACCAGCAGAAATTATTAAAGACAAGTAATCAGATAATGAAGTTAATAACATCTGTAAAAGGAACTGAAAATGTTGATAACGGTATAACAGCTCAGGATAAGCAGTTACATTTGAAAATAAATAAAAACAAGGCAGCAGATGATGGCTTGACAGTAGCTCAGATTTATCAGCAGCTGGCAGAAAAAATCACAACAGAAAAAACTTCAATTACAATTACCCAGGGGGGAAAAGATTATGAAGTAAATGTTGTAAATGAAAACAATAAACCTAACTACGAAAATATTTTAAAAACAACAATTAAGTCAACAAAAAAAGACAGTGAAGGCAATGATGTTATTAACAAATATAAACTTTCACGTTACGCAACAGTAGTTGAACAGGAGGCATTAAACACAATAAAACGTGAAAACCAGAGAACTTATATTTCAGTAACTGCTGATGTAAAAGACGGCTATAATGCCACATTACTTTCAAGAAAGATACAAAGCAAACTTGATAATTATAAGGCACCAACCGGTTATACAGTGGAAATTCAGGGTGAGTCAGAACAGGTAATGGAAATGGTTAAACAGTTATTGTTAGCTATTTTATTAGGATTCATTTTAGTATACCTTGTAATGGTTGCCCAGTTCCAAAGCCTGCTTTCACCATTCATTATTATATTTACAGTGCCATTAGCATTTACAGGAGGTATGATTGGTTTAATGATTTTCGGAAAACAGATTTCCGCAATGGCATTAATGGGCTTTATGATATTAATGGGTACAGTTGTAAACAACGGTATTGTGTTTGTTGATTACGCAAATCAGTTAAGAATACAGGGAGTAGACAAGAGAACAGCGTTAATTGCAACAGGCAAAACACGTATGCGCCCAATTCTTATGACTGCAATTACAACAATTCTTTCAATGAGTGTTATGGTATTTTCACAGGATGCTGGTAATGCAATGCAAAAGAGTATGGCAATTGTTGTAAGTTTTGGTTTGCTTTATGCAACAATTATGACATTGTTTATTGTTCCGATTTTATATGACTTGTTGTATAGAAAACAGCCTAAAACAGTTGATTTAGGAGATGAAAATCTGGACGATGTACCTGATGAGGCAGCGGAGTTAATTGAGGAAATGACGCAGCAGTCAGGTAATGCAGATAAATCACAGGAGGAAGAGTAAATGCCTAAAGATACATTTTTTAGGCTTCCTGATGATAAGAGAAATCGTATATTAAAGGGAGCAAAGAAAGAATTTTATAATTGTACTTTTAGCGAAGCATCAATTAATAGAATTATTAAGGACGCAGAAATACCACGAGGCAGTTTTTATCAGTATTTCGAAGACAAGAAAGATTTATATTTGTACGTTATTGAAGAAAATATAAAAAGTGTAATTTCTAATTTTGGAAATAAACTTGAACAGTCTGAGGGAGATATTTTTCTATGCGTAGATAATTTTATTAGTGAGCTTCTTGATGAAACAACGAAAAAAGCAAAGCAAATCAAAATGATTTTTTCTGAAAGCTGGGTGTTCGAGGCGGTCTGGACAAGGTCACTTGAGAAATGCAAAGGCGGCCAGGAAGACCTTCATGGGGACATGATTTCAAGAATTGACAAAACAAAACTTCTAGTTGAAAGTGATGAAGAATTTGAATATGTAATGGAAATCATAGGAGCCATAATCAAGGATACTTTAGACAAAATGTATTTGCATAGGAACTTGGTAAATGAAGACACGCTCAAAAAATCCTTTCATGGAAAAATTGAAAGTTTAAGAAAACATTATTGCATAGTGACAAATAAACAGTAGAAAAAATGCATATATTGTTATACAATAAACCGTGAGTGTAAAAACAGAAAGGATAGAGACATGTTTTATTTTATTGAAATATTAAAGGTAATTTTCCTTGGAATTGTTGAGGGTATTACGGAGTGGCTTCCAATTAGTAGCACAGGTCATATGCTATTAGTTGATGAATTCATCAAGTTAAATGTAAGCGATAATTTCAAAGAAATGTTTATGTTTGTAATTCAGCTTGGAGCAATTCTTGCTGTAGTTGTTTTATTTTGGAACAAAATGTGGCCGTTTAAGAGTGCTAACAGAAGTGACGGAATTAACCCAAAAGGTTCAATTCTTAGAAAAGATGTCTGGTCAATGTGGTTTAAGGTAGTAGTTGCCTGTATACCAGGGGCAGTTGTGACAATTGCTTTTGACGATTTTATTGAAGCACATCTTCACACACCTGTTGTAATTGCAATTACATTAATTTTCTATGGTGTGGCATTTATTATTATTGAAAGATGGAACAAAACAAGAAGACCGAAGATTAGAAGCTTGTCAGATATTACATACAAGACAGCGTTCATTATTGGTTTATTCCAGATTTTATCAATTATACCGGGTACATCAAGATCAGGCTCCACAATCATAGGTGCTTTATTAATTGGTGTATCAAGAGTGGCTGCGGCAGAATTTACATTCTTCCTGGCGGTGCCTGTAATGTTTGGAATGAGTGCCTTAAAAATGATAAAATTAGGTTTTGCAATGTCAGGCTATGAGGCATTTGTTTTAATCTTTGGTATGGTGGTAGCTTTTGTAGTATCACTTCTTGTTATAAAATTCTTAATGGGCTATATTAAGAAACATGACTTCCAGGTATTTGGCTGGTATAGAATTATACTTGGTATTTTAGTTTTATTATATTTCTTTTAATCTAAACAAAGCAATATGTTTGATAAATAATTAGGTTTTTAACAATCAAAAATCAATAGCATAAAAAGTAGATTAATATGTAATTACATGATTAAGGACATATTAATCTACTTTTTTTATAACAATAAGATGGGCTTATAAAGTGAGCTATGTTAATAAATAGAAAAAAATGTTAAGATTTGTTAAAAATTTTCTTAATATTTATGGCTTAGTGAATAATTCAGGTTTTATTATGATATACTGTAGCCATGTAGAAATAAGCTTAAAAGTATAATAAGTATAAAATAAAAGAAGGAAAAGAATTACAAAAATAAAATTAATAAGTTTGCAAAAGAAAAATAATATTGTGTCACGTAAGATTATTTTAGAAAAATAGGAGACAATATTAGGAAAGAGGCGTGTATGGCTAGTAACAAAAAGAAAGAAACAGCAGATATGGAAAACAAGATTAGCAACCCAAATGTTAAAGAACTTGAGCAAACAAGAACCAAGAAGGATGACGAAAGAGCAAAAAGAAAACGAAGAGCAGTAAGTATTATTGGCTTGTTAATTTTCCTTGCTTTGTCAGCAGCAATAGCAATACCATTTATTAAATTCTTTAGTGAAGCAGAACTTTTTAGAGAATGGAT
The DNA here is from genome assembly GCF_003477765.1 of Eubacterium sp. AF34-35BH. Lineage (NCBI taxonomy): Bacteria > Bacillati > Bacillota > Clostridia > Eubacteriales > Eubacteriaceae > Eubacterium > Eubacterium sp. AF34-35BH. The sequence continues at coordinate 41,270 of NZ_QUDZ01000012.1, read as the reverse complement.
TAAGAGTTTTGGTATGTGGAGCTGGCTTGTGTGCATTGGGGCAATGGCACTTCAGATTATTGTTGCAATTATCCCCGGCGGTGCAATGGAAATAGGAGCAGGATACGCCTTTGGCGTAGTTGAGGCAACAATACTTTGTACAATAGGTTCAATTATTGGTTGTGCAATTGTATTTTGGCTTGCAAGAAAGTTTGGTGTTAAATTCGTAGAAGCATTTTTTCCAATTGAAAAGATTCAGAATTTAAAATTTTTACATGACGAAAGGAAAAGAGATATATTATCATTTATCATTTTTCTGATTCCCGGAATGCCAAAGGATTTAATATCTTATTTTATGGGACTAACTGATATTAAACTTTCAAGATGGCTTGTTATTTCCACAATAGCAAGAATTCCGGCAATTATTGTGTCAGCAATGGGTGGTCAGGCGTTAGGTAAGGGACAGTACATTGTGGCGATTATTGTATTATTGGTAATTTTAGGAATAAGTGCCATAGGTGGATTTGCATATAAAGTTATATGTAATAAAAACAATAAATAACAAGTTGCATAAAATTATAGTACTTAACATTATTTTAACTTGTAATATTATGTCTTCATTGTTATATTAGGAGAGATGAAAAATATATTTTAGTGTAGAAATTTGGAATTTCTATTTAATTTACGACTGATAAGTAAGTTATACTAACAGTAATGGGAAAGGAGAGGTAAATATATTCAATATATTTACATGACAGAACATGAGAAAGACTAAAATTGTATGTACAATGGGACCATCAACAGACAGCGATGAAGTTTTGGAAGGGTTAATCAAAAGTGGAATGAATGTTGCAAGATGCAATTTTTCACATGGTTCACATGAAGAGCACAAAGGAAGAATGGACAGAATTAAGAGACTAAGAGAGAAGTGCGACAGACCAATTGCAATTCTTTTAGACACAAAAGGTCCTGAAATTAGAACAGGCAATTTTGAAAACGACGTTGTAAACGTTGTAACAGGACAGACTTTTACATTAGTTGCAGATAAAAATATTTTAGGAAATAACGAAAGAGTAGGTATTACTTATCCTGATTTATATAAGGATGTTAAAGAAGGAACAGTTATCTTAATTGATGATGGTTTAGTAAAAATGGAAGTTGTGAAGATTGATGGAACAGACATTGTCTGCGAAGTAAAGAACGACGGAAAAATTGCTAACCACAAAGGTGTAAATGTTCCTGATGTACACATTAACATGGAATATATGAGTGAGCAGGATAAGAGCGATATTATTTTTGGTATTAGTCAGGATATTGACTTTGTTGCAGCATCATTTGTAAGAACAGCTGATGATGTTAAGGAAGTTAGAAAAGTTCTTGACGACAATGGTGGAGAAAAAGTCAACATCATTGCAAAAATAGAAAACAGTGAAGGAATTATTAATATTGACTCAATTATAGATGAAGCTGATGCTATTATGGTAGCACGTGGTGACATGGGTGTTGAATTACCTGAGGAAGAAGTTCCAATTATTCAGAAGATGATTATTAAGAAAGTTTATGAAGCAGGTAAGCAGGTTATTACAGCAACACAGATGCTTGATTCAATGATGAACAACCCAAGACCAACAAGAGCAGAAACAACAGACGTTGCCAATGCTATTTATGATGGTACAAGTGCCATTATGTTATCAGGAGAAACAGCAGCAGGTAAATATCCAATTGAAGCAGTTCAGACAATGTCAAGAATTGCTGAGAGAACAGAAATGGATATTAACTATAAGAGAAGATTTTTAGATCATCATAGAAAGAGCAGAACAGATATTACAGAAGCTGTTTGTCATGCTACATGTATGACAGCGTACGATTTGGAATCAAATTGTATTCTAACAGTTACTAAATCAGGACGTTCTGCAAGAATGATTTCAAGATTCAGACCTGACTGTATGATAGTTGCAGGCAGCACTGAAGAAAAAGTTGTAAGACAGCTTAATATGTCATGGGGAGTTACTCCTGTTTTAATTAAGGAGAAGGAACACGTTCTTGAGCTTTTTGATTACGCAGTGGAAGTTGCAAAGAAAAAAGGCTTAGTTAAGAAAGATGATGTAGTAGTAATTACATCTGGTGTACCCCTTGGAAAATCAGGTACAACTAATATGATTAAGGTTCATACAGTTGAATAATTTATATAATAAAAATGTTGAGTGGATATTCTAAACACCAGAAGAAAGATACTTTGGAAATGGGTTTCTTTTGACAGTAGCGTATATGCAACAAAATTGTTAAATTGGGGTAAAATCGGTTGACATTTTGTTGCAACAAATGATAGAGTAATTATTGAGGGCTTATGGTTCTGCCATAAGCCTTTACTTTTGCGAGTGAAGGTTTTTTCACTTTGCAATTTAAGGAATTTTTAACACAAATAATAGTATTGTTTTAAAGAAATTATTTACAATATATAGTGTTTAGAGATTTGATATTTTTTAAGGAAGGAGAACAGAATGGATAATTGTGACAGTAGTGGGCGAAGTTTTACTGATAAATACAATATAGACGATACTGATGCATATCATCCGTTTTGTTCTTAGTGTTTATAGATAACTTCCCTCATATACGCAATTGTATTTATTAAAAATAGGTGAGAGTCCTAGAATTTAATTAAATGGAGGTATATGAAGGTGGAAGAAAAATTCGAAGAAGAATTAGAAAATAACGAAGAATCTAATGAAAAATTAGATCAGGAAGAGTATGAAATTCCTGAAAAAGCAAACTACGAAGAAGAACTTATTAAAATTATTAGAAGTGACGATCCAACACCTGTTAAGCTTGACAAGTTAGACGATTATCACGAAAACGATATAGCTTCAGCGCTGGAATATTTAGACAGCGAAGAAAGAAAGAAATTATATTCTATTTTGGGAGTAGACAGAGTATCTGATATATTCTCATATATAGATGATCCTGCAGAATTCATCGAGGAATTAGATCCAAAGGTTGCAGCTAGAATCCTTGGTAACATGGAGGCTGATGATGCTGTTGATATTTTGGATGAGTTGGAAGATGACACAAGTAATGAACTTATAGAATTAATCGACGAAGATGCAAAGAAAGACATTGACCTGATTCAGTCTTATGATGAAGATGAGATTGGTAGCAAAATGACTACTAATTATGTAACTCTTACATTAGACCTGACAATCAAGCAGGCAATGAAAAGACTGGTTGAACAGGCTGCTGAAAATGACAATATTACAACTCTTTATGTAAAAAAAGAAGACGGAACATTTTATGGAGCCATTGATTTAACAGACTTGATTGTTGCCAGAGAATATGTCGAGCTTGAATCTTTGGTAACTACATCGTATCCGTATGTACATGACCACGAAACAGTTGATGACTGTATTGAAGAATTGAAAGATTACTCAGAAGATTCAATTCCGGTTTTAGATAAAGACATGCATATTTTAGGTGTAATCACTTCTCAGGATTTGGTAGAAGTAGTCGATGAAGAGATGGGTGAAGATTATGCTAAGTTAGCTGGTTTGTCTGCAGAAGAAGAACTGGAGGAGCCTTTAGGACAAAGTCTGAAGAAGAGAGTTCCATGGCTTTTAATTTTATTAATGCTTGGTATGATTGTTTCATCAGTTATCAATATGTTTGAAACGGTAATTGTAGGACTACCGATTATTGTAACTTTCCAGTCAGTTATCCTTGGTATGTCAGGTAATGTTGGAACACAGTCACTAGCCGTTACAATTCGAGTTTTAATGGATGAAGAGCTATCTTTCAAAGAAATGGTAGGTTTTGTGTTTAAGGAAATCAGAGTTGGTTTGTGTAACGGATTAATTGTAGGCGCTATTGCAGTTGTATTTACAGGTATGTTTATTTGGATTGCAAGAGGTCAGGCAATTGGAAGTGCATTTGCAATTTCAGGTTGTATAGGTGGTGCATTGGCACTAGCCATGTTAATCTCAAGTTTTGTAGGAACAATTATTCCTATTATCTTAGACAAAATTGGATTTGATCCTGCCGTAGCGTCAGGACCACTTATCTCAACAATAAACGACTTGGTAGCCGCAGTAACTTATTATGGCTTAGCATGGTTACTATTGATTAACGTATTAGGATTATAGAAAGTAAGAAAATAATATAAAAAGTTATATAAAAATATTTTATTTAACAAGAGCTGCATTGCATAGGCAATGTGGCTCTTATTAGTTATGTAAAAAAACATCAAACCATAAATTAGAATATAGAATTGTAAAAATTATTTTTAAAATATTAAAAATTAAAAAATCAATAGAAAAAAACATTAAAAGTTACAATAACACTGTAAATTATTACATTTATATTGAAAAAAAATAAATATATGTTATTATCTCCTAAACCAAAAAATTAGATTAACAAAAGGAAAGAGGGGTAATTGAAAATGGTTAAACGAAACAAGATATTAAAAAAGGTCAAATTAGTAACAAGTGTTGTGAACATCATGCAATAAAAATAAAATTTTTAACGTTACATTGTTATAACAGTATTAAATCAAATAGGAGGCGATGAATATGAGAAAATTATTAAGAAACATGTGTACAATGCTGATGGCATCTGTATTATTAGTAACAGGTTCGTGTGGTGGCACAACCTGGGTAAGTGGAGTAGAAAACACTAATACACTAATTGAAAAATTGACAAACATGGAGGAAATTCAGGATCCTGAGAAATATACACAAATTTATTTGGATGAAAATTATTTAGGTCAGGTTCCGGATATGTGGGAATTTAGAAATCTAAAAAACATTGAAGTGTCAGAAAAAAACACTAAATACAAAATTGTTGATGGTGCATTACTTTCTAAAGATGGTTCAAAATTATATGCATTTCCACCACAAAAAGAATGTAAAATATATGCAGTTCCTAAAACAGTAAAGGTTATCTGTGCAGATGCTTTTTACAGAAGTAAAATAGAAAAAGTTACTTTTACCGATAATCTTAGGAAGATTGGAGAATCTGCTTTTACTGCTTGTAATAATCTAACAAGCATAGATTTAATGAATGTAAAAACTGTAGAACGCTGGGCTTTTGGATCGTGTACTAATTTAACTCAGTTAAATCTTGGCAAAGTTAAAAACATAGGAGAAAGAGCTTTCTGGGGAATAGGAGTAAAAAACATTACGCTAAACAAAAAATACAATTTAGGTGTGGCTGCATTTGATACGAAGATAAAAATTAATTACGGAAAGAAGTTTAAAGATATTAAACCATATCTTCTAAGCTACAAAAGATGGAATGAAGTTAAAGGAGCCAAGGGCTATGAAGTTGTAGTAAGGGTATATAATCTTGATAATGTAAAAGATAAAGTTTATTTAAAAACTACAGTAAAGAAACCAAAACTTTCAAAGAAATTTCGTAAGAAAATTGCAAGAATGAATGAAAGATTAAATGGTGAGATATCATCTTTAGGCGTAAAAATTAGAGCATACAGATACAAGAACAAAAAGAAAGTTTATACAAAATGGAGTGATGTTAGAAAAAGAACAATTTATTTAGGCTAGGGAGGTAAGATTATGAGAAAAAATTTAAAAAGAAAAATATTATTAACTATGTTATTAGCGTTACTTGCATTTCCACAGATTGTAAAGGCTGATCCTTATGTTGGAAATTATGTTGGAAAAGAAACAAGTATTAGAACAATAATAGACGGTGAAGACGACGAAACATTGTATTCAAAAGTGTATTTTGATAAAGATTATACAGTGGATGTTGAAGGTCTAGGTGGCTTGTCTTCATATGATAGACAGTTTGAGTATTTAGAAAACATAAATGTGTCGCCAGATAATCCGGTGTATAAATCAATTGATGGAGTGTTATTTTCAAAAGATGGAAAGAAATTAATATGGTATCCTCCAACAAAGAATGAAGGGAAAAGTTATACAGTACCCAATAGTGTGAAAACAATAGCAAGTAGAGCTTTTTATCAGGCAAAAATAACAGAAATTAAACTAAATAACAATATCGAAAAAATTGATGAAAGGGCATTTTCATTAAGTGAACTAAAGGAAGTGAGTATGCCGTCTAAAATCAAGAAGGTAAGCGAAGATGCTTTCTATGAATGTACAAATTTACAAAAGGTAAACTTAAATAATGTAACAAACGTTGGACCTTCTGCCTTTTCTCGTTGTAATAATTTAAAGACAGTAAAAGGTAACAAAATAAAAAAAATAGGCAATAATGCATTTTATCAGGATGGAAAGTTAAAGACGATTCAATTAGGCAAAGTTACAAAAATTGAAAGCGAAGCTTTTAATGAGTGCACAAGTTTAAAGAAAGTTAATTTATCAAAAGTTAAAGAGTTTGGTGAAGAGGCTTTTATGTATACGGGAATTAAACAGTTTACATTAAAGCCGGGAGTTAAACTTGCTGAACAATCGTTAGATCCAAGAACTAAAATCAAATATAGTGTGCCATTTTCGAAAATTAAACCATATATAGGTGATGGTAAATGTTGGAATAAAGTTATCGGTGCAAAAGGGTATCAACTTAAATTAACATACAAGGTCAAAAAGAAAAATAAAACCATTGTTTGCACCCAGAAAGCAGACTATATTGGCAGATTTAGTAAATTAGGAAAGAAACTTAAACAGGCAGATTACGAAATATTTGTAAAAATCAGAGCTTATAAGTATAAAAACAAAAAGAAGGTTTATACAAAATGGAGCAAGAGTACCGGATTTTTCTTTTAAAAAATCTAAAAAGATTTTTTTAGCACTTTTTTTAGCTGGAATATTTTGAACGTTATCTACGTTTAGAATGTAAGAAAGAGCTGTCACTTTGACGATTACAAAACGTTAAAGTGACAGTTTTCTTTGTTTTTAATTAAATTAATAAACCACAAAAGTAATAACAAACAATAGATAATAATAACAATGTATGAGCTTTTTATAAGGGAATTGTTATTACTTCAAAAACTTCTTTGCAAAGGGTTGACTTCAAAAAAAATAAGAGTAGAGTGACTTTGGTACGTAAATAGACATGTCAAATTGTACTTATGAAAAAATGAAAAACGAAATGGAGGAGAAAAATGAAAAAGTTAAAGAAAGCATTAGTTTATGCTTGTACAGTTACAACGCTCTTAGGAACAACTACAGCAGTTTATGCAGGAGCATCTAAGGTGCTAAATGGTGGTGGAGCAAAATGGACTGGTGGAGAAACTTCAAATGGTATTTTGTATTCTAACTTATATGATATGGAAGTAGATGGAATACAATACAAAGTTACAGTATGGGTAGATCCAGATTGGAGTACAAAAAAAGAAAAATCAGGTACAACAGATGGAAAAGGAAAGAAAGGAAGAGTACATGTTGGAAAGGCTTCTACTCACAAAAATCCTTTTGTACCTGAAAAGTGTGGATATAAAGATTTTAAAGCAATAGCTATAAAAAAATAAGGTATTGTGTTTAGTAGAGAACCTTGATAGTAAAGTGTCAAGGTTCTTTTAATGTATTATGTTCATAAATGAAAAACTATAAAGGAGGAGAGCAATGAAAAAAATATTCACGCTTATAGGCATAATGACTGTAATCTTCTCAGTTTATTTTATGCTATTAGTAGTAGATAAGTCTAATTATATAGATGAAAGTAGGATTTCAGATTTTTCCCTTAGTAAACAAATTAATTTAGAAACACTTGAAGAATGTGCTAAGGAAAGTAATGTTTGTGTACAAATTAGAACATTTAATAATTATTCCTTTGGTAATACTGATTGCAAAGTTGAAGTAATTAATCCAGCAAAGAATGTTAAATATGGTGCTGTGAGAAGCTTATTCCCTAACAGGCACATGAAAATAATTAAAGCACAAAAAATAGAAAATAGAAAAGTAAGATATTTTACAGTTCAGGAAAATAATTCGACAAGAGTTTCTAAATTTAAAAAGAAGCTGGAAAAATCAGGCTTTGAAGCGATGGTTACATGCAAGGAATCTGTTGAATTTAATTTAGGCATGCTATTTAGTCCTTTAAATATTGGATTTTTTATATCAGTATTTTGTCTGGCTCTATTTTGCACATCAATTTATTATATATCCCGTTTGAAAGAAATTGGAATATTAAAATTAAATGGCTGGTCTGAAAATCGAATTTCACTAAGACTGTATAAAGATATAATTAAGAATACAGCATACGGTTTTGTTAGCGGTGTTATATTATTTTGCATTTATATAATTATTATGGATGTAAGTCAGTTATATTCATATTTACTGATGGTGTTATTTTTAATGCTATCTTTGAATTTGGTATATATTTGTGTAGCTGCAATTGCAGTAGTTTTTATAAAAAATGCAGGTTATATTGATTCAATAAAAAACAAAAAGAATAACAAAATAATATTTATTATGACAATGGCATTTAAGGTAGTGTTGACAGTAGTCGCGTTTATTATAGCCACTCAATTAATAGAAAATGCAATAAGGTTAAATGAAGGCACTAAAAAGGCAGAAGAAATTGAGGCACGCAATTGGTATATTTGCACACAGCATATATCACCTAATGAAAAAGAAGAGAAAGAGTTAAATGCTTTTGTGGAGCAATATGACGATAAGGAAATATTTAATTATTGTCCATCAGATACTTTATTATCCAAGTATGAGAACACAAAAATATACAAAGATTTAGATAGTATTGAAAGTAATATGATTATTGCTTCTTATAATTTACTGCCGTATTTAGGAATAAAAGATAAAAATGGAGAATTACTGAAATTAGATAGTGAGAAAGAATATTTGCTTGTACCGAAAAACTTATGGAAGAAGCGCAAAAAAATAGCAAAATATGAGGAGATGGGAGATATTGAACCTGTATGCATTGCCAGCAAACAATGGATTATGGATTTTGAAACTCCCGGAAAATATTCGTATAATTCAGTTATTCAAATTTCTAAATTGGAAAAAAAGGCTACTATAAGTTATGGTGATGTTTTTATGACAGAAAAGGTAGCAAAACAATTGGAAAAGAAATTGTTGACAATGGGATATGAAAAATCAGACATAGAAATGGAAGCGTTAAGTACAGAATTGCGTACGCATATATCTACTTATCAAACGGAATTATTCGAAAGCGTTATGTATTTTGTCATAGTATTTTTGACATACATATTAGTAGATATAAGTTTGTTTTCTATTTATTATGAATTCAAGAAAAAGAAAATGGCAGTTTATAGCCTGCTTGGTAAAAAAGCAACTAATGACATTTCAAAGTTTTTAATATACAACGCCACGATTGTTATTGTTGTAGATATTGTTGTAAATAAAAAATTTGTTTGTTTAGTTATCCCGGAAACGATAATATTTTATGCTATGTTAAAAAGAAAATCGTTTGAAAGTATTGGAACAGTAATAAAAGGAAGGTAAAGATTATGTATGCAATTGAATTAGAAAATATAACAAAAAAGTATGAAAACCACACAATTTTTGACAATTATAATTTGAAGATAAATAAAGGAACGTTTCTAGGCATAAAAGGCCCCAGTGGTAAAGGTAAAACAACATTATTAAATATAATGGGGTTATTAGAAGATTACGAAGGACATTTATCTATAATGGGTGAAGAGATAGCCTATAAGAATAAAAAGAAGAGAAGAATGATGTTGAAAAACACAATAGGCTATTTGTTTCAAAATTATGCACTTATAGATGATTTGAATGTATATGAAAATCTGAAAATTGTCATTAATAAAAAGTCTGGAAAAAATGAAAAACAGCTGATGACAGAGGCGCTGGAAAAAGTTGGTTTTGGAGAGGAGTTCTTAAACAAGAAGATATATACCTGTTCAGGTGGCGAACAGCAGAGAATAGCCATTGCAAGATTAGTGCTTAAAGATTGTGATATTGTTTTGGCTGATGAACCAACCGGTAGTCTTGATGAGAAAAACACAGAGATTGTTATGAAATTATTAACCGGCTTAAATGAAGAGGGAAAGACAGTTGTGATGGTTTCACACGACGATGATGCACTTTCGTATTGTAAAGAAATAGTACAGATTTAATAAAGACAAAAATTAATTAAAAAATCCCATTTGACAGATACCGAAATTTTCGGAAATGCCAAATGGAATTTTTTTTTAATGCAATCTTTTTACTGCAATTCTGACTACCGGCCAGATAATGCAGGCTGCTGCTGTTCCCAGCAAAGCAGCATAAAGTTGAGTTGTAGAATATGTTACACCTGCAATTCTTGTCATTTTAGGTGACAAGTGACTTCCGAATGTAGGAATAACCCATTTTACAATTAAAAGGTTCATAACAGCCCATTTTGCAAAAGAACCGGCAACAAGGCTAAGTGGAAGTAAATTAAGTTCCAACTTCTTGCCACGAACAAACCAGGCAAAAAGGACGATTACAATATTACCAAGCATAATAAATGGTAATATCATTGGTACAGTAGAAATTATTGCAGACTGTGTAATAATGAAAGAAGTAACAGGTGCTACAACTGAAACTATTACACCGCTAAGTAATCCACAATAAAGTGTATCAATAATTAAAATTAGGTTAATTAAGCCTCCGGTAATAGGTAAAGTACCGGGGGTTTTTAATAACTGTACAACAACACAAAGAGCAATCATTATGGCTGTTACAGTTATTGTTTTAGTTTTCATTTTCATTGTTGTAGAAATCCTCCTTAGTAATCAGGTGAAGATATTTAAGGTAATCTGAACGTGAAGGCTTTTCAAAAGTTGAAGTTTTCTTCTGTTGCTCAAGTCCCATTGTGGCTTTTCTAACATCAGCAAGAACTCCGGCACCACCCATGCATCCACCGGGACATGCCATACCTTCTAAAAGATAGCCATCATACATACCGGCTTTTGCCTTAGCAAGCATTGTCTTACATTCTTTTAAACCTTCAGCTTTAACAGTCTTAACTTCTCTTTCTGGTTCAAGACAGTTAATTGCATTAACAACGGCTGCGGCAACACCACCACTGGCAGCGAAACCTTTACCAAGAGAGCTTGATGTATTTAATGGCTCTTCAACTTCTAATTTATCAAATTCAATGTTTTTAGCATCAAAAATACCCATCATTTCTTCAAAAGTTAAAACAAAGTCAATATCACTTCTAACTGATTTTCTACTAGCTTCTAATTTCTTAGCAGCACAAGGTCCGATAAATACAACCTTGCAGTCAGGATGTTGTTTCTTTGTCATACGACCTGTTAAAACCATAGGTGTAAGTGCCATTGAAATGCAGTCAGCGTATTCAGGATAAGTTTTCTTAGCCATAACTGACCAGGCAGGACAACATGAAGTACCAAGCCAAGGATGTTCATTAGGAACTTCCTTCATAAAGTCGGCAGCTTCCTGCACCGCACATAAATCGGCACCAATGGCAACCTCAACCATATCTTCAAAACCAACAGCCTTAAGTGCGGCTCTAACCTGTTCAGGTGTAACCTTATCACCAAACTGTTTAACAAATGAAGGGGCAATGGCAGCGTATATAGGTGTATCGCTCTTTAATGCAAGCACCGTCTGGAAAATCTGACTTTTATCAACGATGGCACTAAATGGACAGCTTACCAAACACATACCGCAGGATACACACTGGTCGTAATCAATATCAGCTCGTCCATATTCGTCTGACTTAATGGCATTCATACCACAGGCAGCAGCACAAGGACGTTCCTGTTTAATAATTGCGTTGTAAGGACATGCATTTACACACTTACCACATTTAATACATTTTTCCTGGTCAATAACAGAACGACCATTTTCCATATGAATTGCGTTCTTTGGACAAACCTCAATACAAGGATGTTCAATACAACCCTGACAGCCGTTAGTAATTAAAACACGTTTCTCAGGGCAGGCATGGCACGCAAACTTTATTATATTAATAAGGGGAGGATCATAATATTTTTCGTCTATGGCACTGGCATCAATTCCATCAGATAATGGTGCATGCTCAGACATATTTCTTACAGGCAAACCAAGAGTTGCTCTTAATCGTTCCCCGATAATGGCACGTTCAAGAAAAATATTGTCATAATATTTTCCAATTTCGCCGGGAATAATTTCAAAAGGAAGATCCTCTATATGTGATAAAGGATAATCTTCGTAAGCCATTCTGGCTATTTCAGTAAAAACCTTATGACGAATTTCAGTTTTATTTGAATAAATACCTCTCATAATTTTCTCCATTCTGTATGATAATAGTAGGCAAAGCCTAATTTACCTAAATTATAACATATTAAAAGTGAATGATAAAGAGAATTGGTTAAAAATTTAACAAAGTTTTAACATAACTAAAAGAACTTAATAAAATAAGAAAATACCCGTAAAAACCTAAACAAATTTATTAAATAATTTCTAATTATAATTACAGGAGAATAAATAAGGGAAATAAAACTATTGAATTACATTTAATTTAAAAACAGAGTAATAATGAATAATAAAAAATAATAATATTTTTGAAAATAAATGTTGAAAAAACATACAATACAGTTGTATTATAGAGTTTAGCTGTCTGGCAAAAAAAAGAAGAAATAGGGAGGAAAACAATGACACAGGAAATAGCTAATCCTTTAGGAACACAACCAATAGGAAAATTATTAAAAAAATTCGCAGTGCCAAGTATTATATCAATGATAGTAATGTCCCTATATAATATAGTAGACCAAATTTTTATAGGACAAACAGTAGGAGAGTTAGGAAATGCGGCAACTAATGTGGCTTTTCCGCTTACAACTTTATGTCTTGCTACAGCTCTTACATTAGGTATAGGTTCGGCATCAGGCTTTAATTTAAACATGGGGGCAGGTGATACAAAGAAAGCACCATATTACATAGGTAATGCAACAACACTTATGCTTATTATAGGTGTGATTATAGGAGTTATCGGTATAGTTTTCGTGAAGCCAATGCTTTTATTTTTTGGCTCAACAGACAAGGTGCTTCCTTTGGCAATGGAATATACAAGCGTTATTGCATTAGGATTTCCGGCAGCCATTGTATCAGCAGGTGGAGCACATTTAGTAAGGGCAGATGGTAATCCTAACTTTTCAATGGCGTGCAATCTGACAGGGGCGGTTATTAATGTTGTACTTGATTATATTTTTGTAATTCTCTTTGGTTGGGGAATGTCAGGTGCTGCAATTGCTACAATTATCGGTCAGTACGTTGCTACATTAATGGTTATTTGGTATTTAATACATTTTAAAACAGTTAAATTAAAGAAAGAGCATTTTGTGCCAAATGCAAAAATATGTTTAAGAGCAAGTCACCTTGGTATGGCTCAAGGACTAAATCAGTTGGCAATTATGTTTGTTCAGATTGTAATGAACAAGACACTAACATATTACGGGGCGTTAAGTTCATACGGAGCAAATATACCCCTTGCAGTATGCGGAATTGTAATGAAGGTAAATCAGGTTTACTTCTCAGTTTGTATTGGGGTAGCCCAGGGCATGCAGCCAATTGTAAGTTTTAACAGAGGAGCAGGAAAGTTTGACAGAGTTAAGAGAACCTACAAGATGGCACTTACATGCAACGTTGTAATTTCATGTATTGCATTTGTTGTATTTCAGTTGTTCCCTGAACAGCTTTTAAGCATATTTGGTTCAGGAAGCAAAGAATACATACAGTTTGGAGTCAAATTCTTTAGAGTATTTTTATTTATGACATTTTTAAATGGAATACAGCCAATAACATCAACATTTTGTACAGTTATCGGTGAACCTAACAAGGGAACATTTTTATCTCTTACAAGACAGGTGATTTGTTTTATTCCTTTAATGTTGGTTCTTCCAATTATTTTTACAACAATAGGTGGAAAGGCAATGGGAATTGAAGGTGTAATGTACGTTGCACCGATTTCAGATTTTCTTGCAGCAGCACTGTCACTTATAGTCGTAAGAAAAGTGTTTAAAACATTGCAGTAACTTAACAAAATTATATATTTTAAACACAGATTGTATAAAAGGTAACTTATTGAAAAATAATAAAAAAAATTTTGAAAAAAAGAAAAATATGTACTATACAAAATAGAATATGTTGTGCTATAATACGTTAGGCGGACACAATATCTTGTGTTCGCTTAAAAAACGGACAAAATATAGGAATCACCCCATAAATAGGGGAGTTCAGGCAGAATAAAGGGATTTTTTGGAGATAAGATTAACAATATTTAGAACAATAGTTAGGGAAATATACAAGAAATTGCAAAGGAGATAGGTATTAATATGGAGTCAAAGATTAGAAGAGTTATTAAGAGAAATGGAGAGGAAGTTTCTTTTGATGTAAATAAAATCCTAAATGCCATAAGAGCTGCAAATAACGAAGTAGAGCCAATACATAAGTTAAACGAATATCAGATTGCAGCAGTAGGAAATATTTTAGAAAAAGAAATTATGTCTACACAGCATGCCACATCAGTTGAAGATATTCAGGATATGGTTGAACGTGGAATTATGGAAATGCGTGGCTATGAAGTTGCACAGAAGTATGTAAGATACCGTTATGTACGTGAACTTGCACGTAAATCTAATACAACAGATGAGGGAATTCTTGCACTTATTGAACAGTTAAACGAAGAAGTTAAGCAGGAAAATTCAAATAAGAATCCTACAATTAACTCAACTCAGAGAGATTATATGGCAGGCGAGGTAAGTAAGGATTTAACAAAACGTATATTATTACCAGAAGAAATTGTTGAAGCACATGAGCAGGGAATTATTCATTTCCACGACTCTGATTATTTTGCTCAGAAAGAACATAACTGTGACTTGATTAATTTAGAAGACATGTTACAGAATGGAACATGCATTTCAGAAACAAAGATTGATAAACCACATAGTTTCTATACTGCATGTAATGTTACTACACAGATTGTTGCTCAGGTGGCAAGTAATCAGTATGGCGGACAATCTTTTTCGTTAGGACATTTAGCTCCATTTGTACAGATTAGCAGAGATAAAATAACAAAAGAAGTTTTAGCTGAAAGAGAACAGATTGGCTTAAATTACAGTGATGAACAGGTAAAGAAGATTGTTGAGAGAAGATTAAAAGATGAAATTAACAGAGGTATTCAGACTATTCAGTATCAGTTAATTACTCTTATGACATGTAATGGTCAGGCACCTTTTGTAACAATGTTTATGTATCTTGATGAAGTACCTGAAGGTCAGACAAGAGATGATTTGGCTACACTTATTGAGGAAGTATTAAAGCAGCGTATTCAGGGCGTAAAAAATGAAAAAGGTGTTTGGATTACACCAGCATTCCCTAAAATTATATATGTTTTAGATGAAGACAATGTAACACCTGATTCAAAATATTGGGCATTAACAGAACTTGCAGCAAAATGTACTGCAAAGCGCATGGTACCTGATTATATTTCAGCCAAAGTAATGAAGGAAATGAAACAGGGGTGTGTTTACCCATGTATGGGATGTCGTTCATTCCTTACAGTAGAAGACAGTCAGAGAAATCCAGATGGAAGCCACAAGTTCTACGGACGTTTCAATCAGGGTGTTGTAACTATTAACTTAGTTGATGTTGCATGTTCATCTAACGGAGATATGGATTTATTCTGGAAAATTTTAGATGAAAGATTAGAGTTATGTCACAGAGCATTAAGATGCAGACACGAAAGATTACTTGGAACACCTTCAGATGTGGCACCAATTCTTTGGCAAAATGGAGCATTGGCACGTCTTAAAAAAGGTGAGACAATTGATAAACTGTTGTTTGGTGGATATTCAACGATTTCACTTGGTTACGCCGGACTTTATGAAATGTGTGTAAGAATGACAGGTAAATCACATACAGATCCTGAGGCTAGACCATTTGCTCTTAAAGTAATGCAGAGGCTTAATGATAAGTGTGCAGAATGGAAAGCAGCAGAGAACATTAGTTATTCAGTATATGGTACACCAATGGAATCAACTACATACAAGTTCGCAAAATGCTTACAGAAGAGATTTGGAATTATTAAAGGCGTTACAGACAAGAATTACATTACAAACAGTTACCACGTACATGTTACAGAAAAAATAGACGCTTTCAGCAAACTTAAATTCGAATCAGATTTCCAGAAATTATCACCGGGTGGAGCTATCAGTTATGTAGAAGTTCCAAACCTACAGGATAATATAGAAGCAGTAATCGAAGTAATGAAGTTTATTTATGACAACATTATGTACGCTGAATTAAATACAAAATCAGATTATTGCGAATGTTGTGGATATAACGGCGAAATTCAAATTATAAATGATGAAAAAACAGGCAAACTTGTTTGGGAATGTCCAAACTGTGGAAACAGAGACCAGGACAAAATGAGTGTTGCTAGAAGAACTTGCGGTTACATCGGAACACAGTTCTGGAACCAGGGAAGAACACAGGAAATAAAGGACAGAGTCCTTCATCTATAAAAACATAAACAACCGGAAAAAATTTCGGATATAATTAAAAAATGAACTTTAAGAACAAGAACAGCATTGACAATTGTCGATGCTGTTTTTGTGGTTTATTTCTTTTTTGTGATTTTTGCAATAGACATTCTATTTAATTATAAGCAAACAAAACAATGATTCAAAAATTATAAAGTATAATATGGATTTAGAAAAAATCGAAACAGAGTATAATATTAATTCATGTGCTATACAGTATGATGTTGTAGGAAATAAATTATATATTGTAAACTTTGATGATGAAATAGTTGAATACACAATGGAAAAAGATAAATTAACAGAAAAAAACAGAACAGAAGTAGAAGTAGACGATAATGAATATATATCGGCTATGTATGCAAAATAAATATTAATTATTAAATAAGCTGCACACTAAACAATTAGCGTGCAGCTTATTTAATATGGCAAAAATCAGTTGGGAATAATGTGTTTTCAGAAAATATTAATTGGCAGTCATACAAACACTAAAAAATTATGTTTTAACCAGTGATTGCAAAATTGAGTAGTGGCTTATGCAGGATTAAATATTGTTAAAAAATCGTTTCATATTTTACTCCTAAATGGTATAATTATAACAAGTTTGCAGGTCGGATAAAATTGAATAATAAAAATTAACCCTAGTTAAATGATAACTCTGGTTGAATAGTAAATATATTTATATAAATAGCTTACACCCAAAGAGATTATATATAAATGGAACAGGAGAAAAATATGATTGTAGAACATTTAAAGGATCATTTTTTTAATGAACTAACAAAGGAAGAACATCTAGAGAAAATAAAAGAGGGTACATTGTCTTATAACAGACTAATGACCTATTACAGATGTGCCATTATGGAGGTGGAAACTAAGTTTAAGGTGCTAAACGAACAGTTTTCACTACGTTATGACGAGAACCCTATTGAGGCAATTAAGTCAAGACTTAAGTCTCCGGATAGTATAATGAAAAAAATGCGAAAGAAAAATATTCCAATGACAACAGAAGGAATTGAGGAAAATATTTTTGATATTGCAGGAATTAGAATAATTTGTTCTTTTAAGGAAGATATTTATAAAATGGCAGATTTATTGTTACAGCAGGATGACATAACATTAATCGAAAAGAAGGATTATATTAAACATCCTAAAGAAAGTGGCTACAGGAGTCTTCATTTGATTGTTGAAGTACCAATATTTTTGGAAAACGAAAAAAGAGCTATGAAAGTAGAAGTTCAGCTTAGAACAATTGCTATGGATTTTTGGGCAAGTCTTGAGCACAAATTAAGATACAAGAAAGATTTAGATGAGGATATCCTTGAAAAATTGTCAAAAGATTTGACAGAATGTGCACTAAAGTGTGCAGATTTAGATCACAAAATGCAGTGTATTAAAAAGAGCATAGAAGAAAATTCGTTAAATAGGCGAGGCAAATAGAAAAGTTTGTACTGTTAGTAACAATAAAAAACAAATGCAAATTTGGTTTCAAATGGGAGTTGTAAGAGAATAGTTTTTTTGAAAAGAAATATATATAAAATGGAAAAAGGAGAAAAAAATATGATTTTTGAATTTAGTAAGATGGAAGATACGGTAATTCCTAATTTCTATGGTGGAGAAAAGCACATTAGTGCTAAGATGCATGTGGACGATAATTTAAAATTAATGAAGGGTACTTTAATTCCGGGAGCTTCCATAGGTGTTCACACTCACGAAAATAACAGCGAAGTGGTTTTTGCACTTTCAGGGGAAGCGGAAGTAACAATGGACGGGAAGACAGAAATTTTAAAACCCGGTACAGTTCACTATTGTCCAATGGGACATAGTCATGGAATGGTAAATAAAGGTACAGAGGATTTTGTAATGTATGCAGTTGTACCTAATCATAAATTATAAAAAGGAATCGGTATAGCGTATGAATGGAGTGTCGTTTTATAAGGAAAAACTAACGGATGGTAAAGCTGTGTATTTTACACAGGACAATTTTAATATTAAAAATGATGGAACAGAAGATGTAAGTGTGCAGTTACAGGAAGCAATTCACGCTGTTGTAAAACAGGATGGATATGGAGTGCTATTTGTGCCTGAAGGTAAGTACCTTCTTAGTAGAACAATCTATGTTCCAAAAGCAGTACGAATTATAGGTTATGGCAAGAACAGACCAGAATTTATTTTGCAGGATAATGCGGATGGTTTTAATGAACCACATCCTGAACAAAAAGGTGGTTTTAAATATCTGTTTTGGTTTACTAACAAAATGGAAGAGGACGAAAGTCGTATTCAGGATGCTAATCCGGGAACTTTTTACAGTGCAATGTCTAACGTAAATGTAAGTCTGGGCAGGGGCAATTCTCAGGCAGTGGCTTTTAGAACTCATTACGCACAGCATTGTTTCATTAATCATATCGATATTAATGTTGAGTCAGGAATGGCAGGCATTTACGATGTTGGAAACGAAATGGAAGATATTTTCATTAATGGTGGAAAATATGGCATCGTTACTACAAAGTGTTCTCCGGGCTGGCCTTTTGTTATGGTTGATGTAAGGTTTAACGGTCAGACTGCAGCAGCCATTAGAACCCACGAAGCAGGTCTTAATATAATAAGAGCTTACAGCACTAACACATCCAAGTTCATTGATGTTGATGAAGGTTATTTTGAAAAATTAATTATAGAAGACTCAATATTTGAGGACATGAATACATTTTTGGACATTGCTCAGGAGAAAAATCAGCTTACACAGATTAATGTAAAAAACTGTTATCTGAGGGCAGTGGAAAATATTGTTTCTTTTAAAGACACAGGAAGAAAAATAAACAGCGAAGATTACCAGTGCAGATTGAAAAAGTATACCCATGGAATTGTGGCAAGTGACATTAATCCTGACAAACAGTTCCACGATGAAATTTACCGCTATGCAAGAGAAGTGGATTATTCTATTTTAAAAACAGACCTGCCGATACTTCAGGAGATGGACTTGTGGGCAAATGCTAAAGATCTAGGCTTGAAAGGTGATGGCATTACAGATGATACAGAAGCCTTAAAGAATGCAGTTGAAAAGTATCAGACAATATATTTCCCACAGGGAGAATACATTTTAACAGACACAATTACTTTAAAAGAGGATACTTCTTTTGTTGGTATGAATCCGGTTTCGACAAGATTAGTATTAAAAGAAAATGCAGAGAAATTTACAGGTTTTGGAAAGGTAAAACCTTTCATAAAGACATCAACCGGAAAGAATATTCTCTTTGGATTAGGCGTATACACAGGTGGTCGAAATCCTAGAGCATGTGGTGTGTTCTGGTGTGCCAACGGCGATTCATATATGAACGACGTGAAATTCTTTGGTGGTCATGGTAATTTGGTCAAAGGCACAGGCGACTTTGAAATGCCATACGACAGAGGAAGAGCAAGAGACGCTGACCTTAAGAAAATATGGGACTATCAATATCCAAGTTTGTTAATCAGAAATGGTGGAGGTATTTTTAAAGACGTTTGGTCAGCCAGCCCTTATGTTACAGCAGGTGTTCAAATTGAGAAAAACAGTTCTCCAATTAGAATTTACTGTTTGTCCTTAGAACATCATCAAAGATGCGAAATTAGAATGATAAAGGCAAAAGACGTAACAATTTATGGTTTCCAAAGTGAAGAGGAAAAAGCAGAGGGCGAATTTGCACAGCCAATAGAATTACATAATTGTAAGGATATTACTTTTTCATCAACCTACTGTTTCAGAACTGTATTTGTAAACAAGCCTTATCCATATTGTGTCAAAACCTGGGATTGTGAAAACATTAAATTCCTTAATGTACACAATTATTCTCAGATGAAATATACAATAGACAATTTCCTATTAGATGTTAATACAGGCATTGAGGTAAGACCTTGGCAGGCGGCAAGAATTGAAGTTATTGGAAAAGAAACAAGTCACGTAACAAGAAATACGGTAGTTGAATTTTCAATGGATTCCAAAAATAAATATAGTAATGAATTATTATACAGTGGATTTAGATTTGCTGATGGTGGCTGTTGTGACGGCAGAGGTAACTTCTATTTCCTTGATAGCTTAGACAAGAAGATTTATCGAATAGATGGCAAAACCTTGAAGATGACAATGTATTTTGAATCACCGTTTAAGATTAATTCTATTGGTTTTGACACAAGAGACAATATTGTTGTAGTTGGTGAATATTCAATTCCAAGAGAAGCTACTTTAAATGGCAAGGAAATAATAAACAACTTACCACCTGACAGTTATGGCACATCTTATGGCTTCTGGTATGACAGCAGAGCGATTGTTGTGGCATTTACAATTGACAAAAATGGTGACATTGAGAAATTGCACAAAGTCAATATAGGCGATATTAAACCGGAAAGAGTTTTATATCCGGGAAACCGTTGGAGAGATGAAAATGACTTTGAACAGGTTGTTACCTACAATCCAAAGAAGGCATTTTTGGCAAAAGACGGAAAGACAATTATCCCATGCCACTATGATTTAATGAGAGCAAATAATTTATCAAGATCAAAGCCGGGAAGAAAGTTATATTCAGTAGACGAATTGTACAAGCGCGTATGGCAGTGTGATATTACAGAAGACGGTTTACTGGAGAACCCGGTTCCGATTATAGAAGAGGGCGATTATAAAGTAAGAAAGTTTAACAATAAGATTTACGTGGCAGATGACAATATTAAAATATATGAAGATTTCAAATTGTCAGACACAATTAAGTTGCCACAAAGACCTACAACTTTTGATTTTGGAGGGGAGAAGAGAAAAAATCTTATTGTGACAACGAGACATGCAGTATATTTAGTAAAGGATTATTAAAATTATGAGAAAAGGATTAATTATGGCATTAGCTACGTTGCTGGCTTTTACCATGGTAGGTTGCGATGGCAGCAAAAATAATAGCAAAAGCGACACTAATAAGGTAAAGGAGTCTAAAGAAAAAATAACATACGTTTCAAAAGGAAATCCTGTAACTGACAACAAGATTTTCGGAGATAATGTTTATGTTTTTGACAGCAAAGACAAAATAGAAGATGTACAGAACAAAATAGATTCGGTGTACAAAAAACAGGAGTCAAATCAGTTTGGTGATGAGCGATATGCACTTTTGTTTAAATCCGGTAAGTATGATAAATCATTATCTGTAAAAGTAGGATTTTATACTCAGGTTTCAGGTTTAGGAATTGAACCTACAGATACTAATATTAATCAATTATGGGTCGATGCAAAGTGGATGGGCACAAATGCAACATGTAATTTCTGGAGAAGTGCAGAAAACTTTTCCATTAATAAATATTGTATGTGGGCTAATTCTCAGGCAGTTTCATTACGACGAGTTAATTCAAGTGATGGGATTGTTTTAAGTGATGGAGAAGGCTGGTCAAGTGGCGGTTTTATTGCAGACAGCAAATTTGCCGGGACAGTTTCTTCAGGTTCACAGCAGCAGTATTTATGTAGAAATAATCAGTGGAACAACTGGGAAAACGGTGTTTGGAACATGGTTTTTGTAGGCGAAGAAACTTACAGTAATCCTTCAGGAGAGTGGCCATATGCTCCATATACAGTAGTGGAAGAGTCACCGGTAGTACAGGAGAAGCCATATATTTGCTACGATAATGACAAAGGCTATGGGGTTATGGTTCCAAAACTTCGCAAAAATGCACAAGGCATTTCATGGGAAAATGGTGTAACAGGCACATTTTACAGCCTAAACACTTTTTACATTGCAAGTCCTGACAAAGACAATAGCAAAACATTAAACAAGGCTTTAGCCGACGGAAAGAATATTTTATTTACACCGGGCATCTACAATATAGAAGAAACTCTAAAAGTAACAAAGAAAGATACAATTATTTACGGTATGGGACTGGCTACACTTGAAGCTTCAAAAGGAAATGTTGTCATGAATGTTTCAGATGAAGACGGTATAAAGGTATGCGGACTTTTATTTGATGCAGGTGAAAAAGAATCAACAACTTTGTTGCAGGTTGGAGATAAGAAAACAAAAGTATCTCATGCAAACAATCCCCTTTCTTTTAGTGATGTGTACTTTAGAGTTGGTGGTGGAAAGTACGCAGGCAAGGTTAAAAACTGCGTAACAATTAACAGCAACAACGTAATAGGCGACAATTTCTGGGTATGGCGAGCTGACCATAGCACAAATGTAGGTTGGGACGTTAACACAGCAACTAACGGAATTATCATTAACGGTGATAATGTAACAATGTATGGTTTGTTTGTGGAACACTTTAAGGAATATCAGACTATCTGGAATGGCGAAAATGGTAAATTATTCTTTTATCAAAGCGAATTGCCATACGATGTGCCAAAGCAGAAAGCGTACAAAAGTCACAATGGAAAAGTCAATGGCTATGCTTCCATTAAAGTGGCAGACAGTGTTAAAAAATTCGAAAGCTACGGTATAGGTGTTTACTGTTATAACAGAGACAGCGATATAGACATTGCATCAGCAGTGGAAGTTCCTGACAGAAAAGGCGTTAAGTTACATAATACATGTACAGTTAAATTAAACGGGCAGGGACAGATTTCCCACATTATAAATAAAAGTGGAACAGCAACTGAAAATTTAGGTAATGCATGTAGAATAAGAGAATACGAAAACGGAATTGTTATTCAATAAAAAATATATAAAAGGAGAGTTGAAATGATACTTAAAGAAACTTACACATTGAGAAACGGCGTAAAGGTACCAAAGATAGGATTAGGTACATAGCAGATACCTGATGGAGAAGATACTTATAATTCAGTAACTTTTGCATTAATCAATGGTTATAGACACATTGATACAGCAAAAGCTTACGGAAATGAAAAAAGTGTTGGAAAAGCAATCAAAGATTCGGGAATTCCAAGAGAAGAGATTTTTGTTACAACAAAGTTACCAGCAGAATGTAAAGGCTACGACATTACAAAGAAATGCTTTGAAGAATCTTTGGCTGATTTAGGCTTAGATTATATTGACTTATATTTAATTCATGCACCATGGCCATGGGAAAAAATGGGTATGGATTGCACAGAAGGCAATATTGAATGTTGGAAAGCAATAGAAGAAATATATGAAAGTGGCAAGGCAAAAGCAATTGGTGTTTCAAACTTTGCTCCTGAACATATGCAGCCTATATTAGACAATTGTAAAATTGTGCCTATGGTTGATCAGGTAAGTTTCCATATTGGAAACAGACAGGAAGCAGTAGTTACTATGTGTAAGGAACATGACATTCAGTTAATGGCATATTCACCACTTGCAACAGGTGGCTTGGTAAATGATGAATATGTTGCAAAAATTGCTGAAAAGTACAACGCAACAATTCCACAGATTTGTGTTAGATATTGTATTCAAAAAGGTGCAATAGCTATTCCAAAATCAACTAAGGAAGAAAGAATTATTTCTAACGTACAGGTTGATTTTGAAATAAGCGATGAAGATATGGAATATCTTGATAAAAAATAATTAACTTGTCATCACGTTCACAAGAAATAATTAATCTTTTACTTTATAGCAAGGAATAGTCTTGTGAATATAGCGGAAAGGACAATTAACTTGTCCAACCGCCGTCTAGAGTAATAATTTGCCCGGTTAGATAAGAACCAGCTTCACTTATGGAATATACAGTTTTGGCTACATCCTCAGGTGTGCCCAGTCTGCCAACAGGTATTTCTTCTATTATAGAAGCAATATCTTCAGAATCTAAATGTGAATTCATTTTGGTATCAATGATACCGCACGCAATTCCATTAACTTGAATATTAGAAGGTGCCAGCTCTTTTGCTAAAGCTTTAGTGAAAGTGTTAATGGCACCTTTTGTTGTAGAATAGGCAACTTCACAGGAAGCACCACAATTACCCCAAACAGATGATATATTAATAATCTGACCATAACCCTGCTTCAAAAATAAAGGTATTAATGCCTGACTAACAGAAATAGCAGAAGTAACATTTGTATTCCATATTTTGTTCCATAAATCCTCATTTAAGTCCTGCAATAATCCAATTATAGAAATCCCCGCATTATTAATAAGAAGATTCACATTAAGATTATTTTCACTAATATAGTCTGAAATTTCCTTGCCGCAGGAAAAAGAAGACAAATCACATTTAAGAGTATGCAAATTATCTCCATAAATATCAATTAATTCGTCTAAAGCTTCATTATTATTAAAATAAATACCTACAACAGTATAATTTTTTTCTAAAAGAAATCTTGCAATTTCTTTTCCAATATCTCCTGATGCTCCGGTAACAATAGCAGTTTTTTTCATGTTTTCCCTTCCTTTCATCTCGCAAGCAGCCTGCCTATATATTCAGCCATGCAGCTCGATTTCACTTCCTTTCATCTCGCAAGCAGCCTGCCTACATATTCAGCCATGCAGCTCGATTTCGCTTTGCTTCATCTCGCAAGCAGCCTGCCTACATATTCAGCCATGCAGCTCGATTTCACTTC
>NZ_QUDZ01000012.1:0-16250 GCF_003477765.1 Eubacterium sp. AF34-35BH | reverse complement strand
TTTCATCTCGCAAGCAGCCTGCCTACATATTCAGCCATGCAGCTCGATTTCGCTTTGCTTCATCTCGCAAGCAGCCTGCCTACATATTCAGCCATGCAGCTCGATTTCACTTCGTTTCATCTCGCTGATTTGGATTCTCCAAATACATAAAAACAGTAATACTTAAAAGAATGCAAGCATTCTTTTTTTGTCTTCCTGTTTTTATGTGCATGGCTGAATTGTTATACACATACAATACCACATTCCGGTATGGGTTGACAGATTTTTTTTACAATGTTATTATTGTAATACTATTGTAACATTTTATGTTAAAATATATTTTATGGAGGCGTATAATAATGAAGCACAATTGTGCAAAGAAAATTGCAGGAGGATGTTTTGCATTAGCTATGACATTTGCCCTTGCACAACCAATGCTTGCTGATGACTTAAATACGGAAATGGCAAGTGCAGGAGCAGCAGTTGATATTGAGAATTACATATCAAGCACAGGAAGTGAAGACGGTTTGTCATCATATCTTCCGGCACCTGAGAAGACAGAAAACAAAACAACAAAGGTTGAAAGCAAAAAGACAACAAACGAAAACAAATTATTTTCCAATATTGCCATCGCAAAGGTTGAAGGTGGTAGAGAAGGTTATGTAAATGTTAGAAGAAGACCTTCAGCAAAAGGGAAAAGAGTTGGTAAGATTTATAATAACTGTGGAGCCACAATTATTGAAGAGACAAGCAATGGCTGGTACAAGATAAAGTCTGGTAATTGTACAGGATACATTAAGGCTGAATATTTTGTAACAGGTAACAAGGCACAGTCAAGAGCATTAGATAATGGTTATGTTTTTGCTAATGTAACAGCAACAGGTGTTCACGTTAGAGAAAAGTCATCTACCAAGTCAGATATTGTTACAAACGTATATCGTAACGAAGATTATTCAATTAGAAAATACAGCGCTGATGGCAAATGGGTGAAGATTAAGATTGCCAATGGCGTTAGTGGTTGGGTTTCAGCAGATTTTGTAAAAGTTAGTGTTGATATGGACACAGCAGTTACAATGAAGGAAGAAAAGGCTATTAAGAAAGCACAGAGACAAAAAGAGAAAGCTGCAAGAAAAGCAGCTCAGGCAGCAGCCAAGGCTAAGGCTCAGGCACAGCAGAGAGCTTCTGAGGAAGAAGAAATAGGTGAAGCACAGCCAAGACAGAATACAAATACTAACAGTAACAGTAATACATATACAGCACCAAAAACAACAAGACAGCAGACAACACAGGCACCACAGAATAATGATACTCAGACATCATCAGGCGGGGCATCAGCAGTAGTTGCTTATGCAAAGCAGTTTTTAGGTAATCCGTATGTATATGGCGGTTCAAGTTTAACAAACGGAACAGACTGTTCAGGATTTACAATGTCAGTATATGCACACTTTGGATACTCACTTAACAGATCATCATATACTCAGGTATACAACGGAAGAGCTGTCTCATTAGGTTCATTACAGCCGGGGGATTTATTATTCTACAAATATAATAGTTCAACAATTTCTCACGTTGCAATGTACATTGGCGGTGGTCAGATAATACATGCATCAACAGAAGAAACAGGAATTATAATAAGTGGTATGGGTTCACCTTGTGCAGCAAGAAGAATCATAAACTAATTTAATAAAAAAGCATTATTACCTACAACATATAGGACTTATGTTACTATATGTTGTAGGTCTTTTTTTATCTCTAAAAAAAGCCTGTTTTATAAAACTAAAGTCACCACATTTGTCAAGGATATATGTGAAAAATGCACAATTTCATAACTTCCACACAAAACATCTGTTCTTTTATAATTCGACAAAGATTTACATAAAATCTGTGTGAAAAAAGTTAATAATGTTAATAAGTCGGTTAATAACCCATAAAATCTAAAAAAAATCTATGTTAATACATGTTAATAACTAGAAAATGGTAAAATTATGTTAAATGTAATCGAATGTACGAAAAAACGCAAAAATTGTATAAAATGCACAAAAAGATAGTTAAAAATATAACTAATGAAAAATGTGTGATTTTCGTTGTTAAAAGTAGGTGGTTTATGGTATAATCTAGTTACTAGATAACGAAAGGAAGTGGTACCATGAAAATTAAAATTTTCGGAAAAAATATTGAGGTGACAGAGGGCATCAAAGGCGCTGTAGAAGAGAAGCTTGGTAAGCTTGACAAATACTTCGCAGAAGAGACAAAAGCAGATGTTACTCTTAGTGTTAACCGAAACGACCAAAAAGTGGAGGTAACAATTCCAGTAAAGGGCGGCATTATTAGAGCAGAAGAAGTTAGTGAGGATATGTATGCTTCTATTGACATGGTAGAGGAGACAATAGAACGTCAGTTAGTTAAATATAAGAATAAGTTAGTTGACAAGAAAAAATCATATCGCGACAATTTCACAAATGATTACATTGAAGCTGATTATGAAGATGAGGACGAAGATGTAGTTAAGATTGTAAGAACAAAGAGCTTTGGCATTAAACCTATGGATGCTGAAGAAGCTTGTATTCAGATGGAATTATTAGGACATAACTTTTTTGTATTCCTTAATGCAGAAACAGATGAAGTGAACGTGGTTTATAAGAGAAAGGGCGGTACATTCGGATTAATCGAACCAAACTTCGACTAGAATATTGCGGGATATTTAAGTAAGCATAATCGCTGTTGACATATTAGTGTATGTTAACAGCGATTCCTTTGTTTTTAACGGAAAGTTTACAAAATTTACAATAAAATAAAATCTAATATGTTGAATTAATAACGGTAAAATGTTAATATATTCGATAGTGTGTGAAATACTTTGGCAATGGGAATTGATTGAAAACAGCAATTGATACCACGTTGCAGATCAGAATAAATTTAAAGAGGAGATTACAATGGGTGTAATTAACAAAATTATTGGCACGCATAGTGAGCGTGAATTAAAAAGACATAAGCATACATTAGACAAGGTTTTAGCTCTTAAACCTGAAATGGAAAAATTAACAGATGATGAAATGAGAGCAAAAACAGAAGAATTCAAGAAAAGATATGCAGAGGGGGAAACATTAGACGATTTACTTCCTGAAGCTTTCGCTTTAGTAAGAGAAGCAACAAGAAGAACTCTTGGAACAGAACATTATCCTTGTCAGATAATGGGTGGTATTATTCTTCACCAGGGACGTATAGCAGAAATGAAAACAGGTGAAGGTAAGACACAGACATGTTTACTTCCGGCATATTTAAATGCATTAACAGGAAAGGGAGTTCATATCGTAACAGTTAATGAATACCTTGCTACTCGAGATGCTGAATGGATGGGACAGGTTCATAGATTTTTAGGACTTACAGTTGGTTGTGTCCTTTCAGACATGGAACATGAAGACAAGAAAGCAGCTTATGACTGCGACATAACATATATTACAAATAACGAACTTGGATTTGATTACCTTAGAGATAACATGGTTGTATACAAGGAACAGTTAGTTCAGCGTGGATTAGCTTACTGTATTATCGATGAGGTTGACTCTGTTCTTATTGATGAAGCAAGAACACCACTTATCATTTCAGGTCAGAGTGGTAAGTCTACAAAGCTTTATGAAATGTGCGATATTTTAGCAAGACAGATGGAAAGAGGAACGGCAAGTCCTGAATTGAGCAAGATGGATGCCCTTATGGGTGTTGATATCGAAGAAGATGGTGATTTCTTAGTAAATGAAAAGGATAAGATTATTAACCTTACAGCACAGGGTATTGCAAAGGTTGAAAAATTCTTCCACATAGATAACTATGCAGATGCTGAAAACTTAGAATTACAGCATAATGTTATTTTAGCTTTAAGAGCACATAACTTAATGAATAGAGATCAGGATTACGTTGTAAAAGACGACGAAGTATTAATCGTTGATGAATTTACAGGTCGTATAATGCCTGGTCGTAGATATTCTGATGGACTACATCAGGCTATTGAAGCAAAAGAACATGTAAAAGTTAACAGAGAAAGTAAGACACTTGCTACAATTACATTCCAGAACTTCTTTAACAAGTATGAAAAGAAGGCTGGTATGACAGGTACAGCCCTTACTGAAGAAAAAGAATTTAGAGATATTTATAGCATGGACGTTGTTGAAATACCAACAAACAGACCAATTGCCCGTATTGACCACGAAGATGCAGTATTTAAGACAAAGCGTGGTAAATTAAAAGCAGTAGCTGATGATATCGAACAGTCACATGCAAAAGGACAGCCTGTTTTGGTTGGTACAATTAACATTGATGCTTCAGAAGAGATTAGTGATATCTTAAAGAAACGTGGTATACCACATCAGGTATTGAATGCTAAATATCATGAAAAAGAAGCAGAAATTGTAGCACAGGCAGGACAACATGGAGCAGTAACTATCGCTACTAACATGGCTGGTCGTGGTACTGATATTAAACTTGATGATGCAGCAAGAGAAGCAGGCGGACTTAAGATTATTGGTACAGAGCGTCATGAATCACGACGTATCGATAATCAGTTAAGAGGTCGTTCAGGTCGTCAGGGAGATGTTGGTGAATCTAAGTTCTACATCTCACTTGAAGATGACATTATGAGACTTTTTGCTTCAGAAAAATTAATGTCAGTATTTAATGCATTAGGGGTACCTGAAGACGAAGAGTTACATCACAAGGCGCTCACAAGTACAATTGAAAGAGCCCAGAAGAAGATTGAAGGAAATAACTTTGGTATAAGAAAGAACCTTATGGAATACGATAAGGTTAATAATGACCAGAGAGAAATCATATACGCTGAAAGAGCAAGAGTTCTTAACGGTGAAAACATGAGAGATGCAATAATCAAGATGATTAACGAAATTATTGAATCTCAGGTTGATATGTTTGCAGGCGATGATCAGTCACCAAAAGATTGGGATATTGCAGGTTTAGTTCAGTCATTATTTGAAATTATTCCATTTAAGTTAAAGAGCAAACCGGAAGAACTTGCAAAATATACAAAGTCTGAATTCAAACAGAAATTAAAGGAAGAAGCTTTGAAATTATATGAAGCAAAAGAAGCAGAATTCCCAGAACCTGAACATATTAGAGAACTTGAAAGAATTGTCCTTCTTAAAGTAATCGACCAGAAATGGATGGATCACTTAGATGATATGGAACAGTTGAAACAGGGGATTGGTCTTATGGCTTACGGTCAGAAAGATCCGGCTGTTGAATACAAGATTCAAGGTTTCGAAATGTTTGGCTATATGATTGAAAATATTAAGATTGATACTGTAAAGACTTTATATCATATTCAGGTTGAGCAGAACGTTGAACGTGAAGAGGTAGCAGAAGTTACAGGAACAAACAAAGATGACTCAGATGGAGTTAAGAAGCCAAAGCAGAGAGTTGAAGCTAAGGTTTATCCAAATGATCCATGTCCTTGTGGAAGTGGAAAGAAATATAAGAACTGTTGTGGACGTAAAGCATAAGTTCATATAATAAAAATTGCGAGAAGGCGGGGATTACCCGCCTTTTCTTGAAATTATAAAACAACAAGTGAGGGAATATTGTGGTTGAATTTGAACAATACAAATATGAGTGGAATCAGTACAAAGATAAAGTAAAAGAACTTGCAGCTTCTTTTGATATTGAAACAAAAGAAAACAGAATACGCGAAATTGAAGAAGCAATGGAACAACAGGAGTTTTGGGATGATGTTGAAAAATCGCAGAAGCTGATGAAGGAATTGAAAAATCTTAAATCTCAAATAGACACAATTTCAAAAATCCAAAGCGATTATGAAGATATTGGAATTTTGATAGATATGGGCAATGAAGAGGAAGGTGCGTCTATCGTTGAAGATGTAAAAGAACAGTTAAATGAATTTATAGAAAATTTTGAAAAAACAAAAATAGACACTCTTTTATCAGGAGAATATGACAAATGTAACGCAATTCTTAAATTAAATGCAGGAGCCGGTGGAACAGAATCCTGCGATTGGGCAAGTATGCTTTATAGAATGTTTACAAGATGGGCAGAGTCAAAAGGTTATAAGACTGAAGTTTTAGATTTTTTAGATGGTGACGAAGCAGGAATAAAGTCAATAACTTTTCAGGTTAATGGAGAAAATGCCTATGGTTATTTGAAATCTGAAAAAGGTGTTCACAGGCTTGTTAGAATATCACCGTTTAACGCAGCAGGCAAAAGACAGACTTCATTTGTATCTTTAGATGTAATGCCGGATATTGAGGAAGATTTAGATGTGGAAATTAATGATGACGATATAAGAATTGATACATATAGATCAAGTGGCGCAGGTGGACAGCATATTAACAAAACATCATCTGCTGTTAGAATCACTCATTTGCCAACAGGAATAGTTGTTCAATGCCAGAATGAAAGGTCACAGCTTCAGAACAAAGACAAGGCAATGAAAATGTTAAAGGCAAAATTATACATGCTAAAAAAACAGGAAGAGGAAGAAAAGCGCTCAGGAATCAGAGGTGAAGTAAAAGAGATTGGTTGGGGCAACCAAATAAGGTCTTATGTAATGCAACCGTATACTATGGTAAAAGACCATAGAACTAACGTTGAAGTTACTGACGTTAACAAGGTTTTAGATGGCTACATTGATCCTTTTATTAATGGATATTTGAAATGGATTAATACAGGTAATGAGGAAAGTTAACATCACAAACCACTTTAACACTTTACCGAACTACCACAATATTGCATAAAAATCCATGCGATTTATTAAAAAAATTAATAAATATGTAATAATTTGTTATGAAAACAAAGTAAACAGCTTAAAATTAGTTGATAAAAATATTTAACCATGCTAAAATTTACGAAGAATTTGCACCCTAAAGGGCTAGAACACAATTAAGGAGGAAATATGATAAAGGTAGCAATCTTAGGATACGGAACAGTAGGTTCAGGTGTATTCGAAATTATAAATGAAAATAAAGAGCTTATTACTGCAAATGCAGGTGAAGAAATTGACGTAAAATATGTATTAGATTTAAGAGAATTTCCTGGAGATTCATGTGAAAGCGTTTTAGTACATGATTACAATATTATTTTAAACGATCCTGAAGTAGAAGTAGTAATTGAAGTAATGGGTGGGTTAAAACCAGCTTATGATTTTGTAAAGTCAGCATTATTAGCAAAGAAGAGTGTATGTACATCTAACAAAGAGTTAGTTGCAAAATATGGTGCTGAGCTTATTAAGATTGCTCAGTCAAATAATAGAAACTTCTTATTTGAAGCTGCTGTAGGTGGCGGAATTCCTATTATCCGTCCAATGAACATGCATATTACAGCGGATAAGATTTGTGAAATTACAGGAATATTAAACGGAACAACAAACTATATTCTTACAAAGATGGATAAAGAAGGTGCTGATTTTGACAGCACTTTAAAGAAAGCACAGGAATTAGGTTATGCAGAACGTAATCCTGAAGCAGATATTGAAGGCTATGATGCGGTTAGAAAGATTGCAATTTTAGCTTCATTAGCAAATGGAAAGACAGTTAATTTTGAAGAAATCTACACAGAAGGTATATCAAAAATTACTGCTGAGGACTTTAAGTATGCAAAGAAAATGGGCCGTTCAATTAAGTTATTAGGAAAGTGCAAGAACGAAGATACAGGTATTGTATGTTCAGTAGCACCAAGACTTTTAGCACCTGACCATCCATTATACAACGTTAGTGGTGTAACTAACGGTATTTTAGTACGTGGAAACATGGTAGGTGACCTTGTATTTATCGGCAGTGGTGCAGGCAAACTCCCTACAGCAAGTGCGGTAGTATCTGATGTAGTTGATAGCGTTAGACATTTGAATGTTTCTACAACTGTAATGTGGAAAGAAGAAAAGCTTGAAGTTGAAGATTTTTCAAAATCAAAGAAGAAGTTCTTTGTTAGAACAACAAAGTCAAAAGAAGAAGTTGAGGCTGTATTTGGAAATGTAGAATACATTGCTGCAGGAATTTCAGGAGAAATCGGTTTTGCTACAGAAAAATTAAGCGAACAGGATTTTGATGCAAAAGCTGAAAAATTAGGAAATGTAATCTCTAGAATTAGAATTGAAGGATAATAAAAGATAAATTAGGAGGCAGGTTATGAAAGAAACAAAGGTTGTAAAGTTTGGTGGTAGTTCGCTAGCTGATGCAAACCAGTTTAGAAAAGTTGCAGATATTATTTTAGCAGATCCAACAAGACGTTTTGTTGTTGCATCAGCACCGGGTAAACGTTTTGTAGAAGATATTAAAGTTACAGATATGCTTTATAACTGTTATGAATTAGCTTCAGAAGGTGAAGAATTTGAAGAACAGTTTAATCTTATTAAGGAAAGATATAATGGAATTATTGAAGGCTTAGGCATTCAGGATTTTTCGTTGGACGAAGATTTTGACATTATAAAGGGCGCATTCTCTCATATGGCAGGTAGAGATTATGCAGCCAGTCGTGGTGAATTCTTAAACAGTAAAGTATTAGCCAAATTTTTAGGTTTTGATTTTATTGATGCTGCAAAATATATTTTCTTCAATGAAAGAGGAGAATTTGATTGGGATAAAACATCAGAAAAGTTAGCTCCAAAGCTTGCAAAATCTGAATATGCAGTGATTCCGGGATTTTACGGTTCTATGCCTAACGGAACTATCAAGACATTTTCAAGAGGTGGTTCAGACGTAACAGGTTCAATTGTTGCCAGAGCAGTAGACGCAATGATTTATGAAAACTGGACAGACGTTAGTGGATTTTTAATTTGCGATCCAAGAATTGTAAATAATCCAAGTCCAATTAACACAATCACATACGCAGAACTTAGAGAATTAGCATACATGGGAGCTACTGTTTTACACGAAGATGCTATCTTCCCTGTTAGAGCAGCAGGTATCCCTGTAAATATCAAAAACACAAACTGCCCACAGGATAGAGGAACTATGATTGTTTCAGAAACTGCTGAGCCATGTGAACATATTATTACAGGTATTGCCGGCAAGAAGGGTATGTCAGTAATTAATATTGAAAAGGACAAAATGAATAGCGAAGTAGGCTTTGGTAGAAATGTACTTCGTGCATTGGAAAAGAGCAATGTAAGTTTTGAACATATGCCATCAGGTGTAGACACAATGAGTGTTGTTATTCAGACAGATGCATTAGCAGGAAAGGAAACAGCTATTCTTGACGAAATCCGTTCAAGAGTACATCCTGACCAGTTATTTATTGAAAGTAACCTTGCCCTTATTGCAGTAGTAGGTCGTGGAATGAAGAGTGCCAGAGGTACAGCTGCAATCTTATTCACAGCTTTAGCAGAGGCAAGAGTTAATATTAAAATGATTGACCAGGGATCTTCAGAACTTAACATCATTATCGGTGTAGCAGAAGAAGATTTTGAAGTTGCATTACGTGCAATTTACAATGCATTCATTAAAGTAAAAAAATAAATAAGTAAAAAAGTAATTTTTATTAACGTTAGTATTATGTGAAGAATAAGTTATTAACAAACTTGACAACATAATAACAAAGTATTAACATTAACATGAAAATTAAATAAAGTTCTTCGGGGTAAGGTGCAATTCCTAACCGGCTGTGATTGCTTAAGCATAAGTCAGCGAGCCTATTGGCATGATATGGTGAGAATCCATAACCGACAGTAAAGTCTGGATGAGAGAAGATAGAATATAATTACTGTTACATGCAGTAGTAAAAACAGCAACCGGAGAAATTTTGGTTGCTGTTTTTTTGGCTCTTTGTCAAGCTTGGGGGTAATCACTCACGTAAAGTTGTGTGTGATTTCTTATTAAATAAAAAACGTTACGCTAGGGATTACCACCCCAGCGAAAAGAAAAAAGTTACTAAAGTAACCTGCGCTTGGTGTGTAAAATTTCGCAAGGGACATTCTTTGTTACATTAATGTTATAAATTGGAGGTAATATAAATGAAAAAAACATTTACAACAAAAAACATAGTTTTAATAGCGATGTTTTCAGCATTGGCTTTAGTTTTACACTTATTTGATTTTTCGATTCCTGTAATTGCGCCGGAATTCTATAAATTAGATTTAAGTGAAATTCCTGTACTAATTGGTTCATTTATAATGGGACCATTGGCAGGCGTGTTTATTGAAGCAATAAAAATATTATTAAAATTATTAGTAAAAGGAACATCAACAGCCTACGTTGGAGATTTGGCAAACTTCATAATTGGTTGTGCATTTGTTGTTCCTGCAAGTTTAATATACAAGTATAAGAAAACAAAAATGGGCGCGTTCATTGGAATGGCAGTAGGTACACTTGTAATGGCAGTTGCTGGAATTGCCATTAACTATTGGGTTTTAATTCCTTTTTATGTAAAAGCTTTCGGCATGCCATTAGATGCAATTATTGGAATGGGAGCAAAAATCAACGGAGCTATTTCTAACAAATTTACATTCGTCCTTATTTGTGTAGGACCGTTTAATATTTTAAAAGCTGTAATCGACAGTTTAATCACAGCCGTTGTCTACAAAAGAATCAGTTCATTTATAAAAGAGATTGGTTCAAAAAAATAAAAATATTGACTTTAAAAAAATAAGTATATGGCTAAATCAAAACACAATCGTCAAATTAAAACATAGAAAAATTTGAAAAACACAGAAATATTGTTTATACTAATCAGTATGGCATATTTCTGTGCTTTTTAATGCAATAGAAATTTCAAAGAATAATATGTCACAAAAAGCATTACGCTAGGATGTACCCTAGTATGAAAACAAAGTTAACCTAAATATATTGGAGGATAGATGATATACGAAACAAATTCCGAAAAGGAAACTTTTGAATTAGGAAAAAATCTGGGTGAGCAAGCAAAGGCTGGTCAGATTTTTTGCCTAAATGGAGATTTAGGAGTTGGAAAAACTGTGTTTACTCAGGGATTTGCAAAGGGACTTGGCATTGAAGAAAACGTCAACAGTCCAACATTTACAATTATACAGGTATACGAGGAGGGGAGAATTCCTTTATATCATTTTGACGTATATAGAATTGGTGATCCTGAAGAAATGTATGAAATCGGATACGAGGAATACTTTTTCGGAGAAGGCGTATGCCTCATAGAATGGTCAAAATTAATAGATGAATTAATACCCGAGGAAGCAATAAATATTGAAATAGATAAAAATCTTGAAAAAGGATTAGACTATAGAAAGATTACAGTGGAGGGACTATGAGAATATTAGCAATAGACAGCTCTGCAATGGTAGCAACAGTTGCCGTAACAACAGATGGAGTTTTAAATGCAGAATATACAATTAATCACAAAAAAACACATTCTCAAACATTGCTACCAATGATAGATGAAATGTGTAAAACAATTGAACTTGATATGAAAACAGTAGATGCTATAGCAATATCAGGAGGTCCCGGTTCTTACACAGGACTTAGAATAGGTAGTGCCACAGCAAAAGGCTTCGGCTTGGCGCTTGGTATTCCAATCATAAATATTCCAACAATGGACGCTTTGGCGTACAATATGTTTTCGTCACAGTATATTGTTTGTCCAATTATGGATGCGAGACGAGGACAGGTTTATACAGGAATTTATCAATTTGAAGGCACAGAAATGCAAACAATAAAAGAACAGTGCATTATGATGCTTGAGGACTTAATTGAAGAATTAGATAAAACAGGTAAAGCTGTGATTTTCCTTGGCGATGGTGTTGAAAAAGGAAAAGAAATTATTGACGCCCAAATGAAGTCAGAGCATTACTATGCACCTGCATCTATGAATGGACAGAAAGCTTCAAGTGTGGCAGCCCTTGGTGAAATCTATTATGCTCAGGGAAAAATTGAAAAAGCGGCAGACCATAAACCTGAATATTTAAGATTATCTCAGGCAGAGAGAGAACTTAAAGAAAAATTAGCCAAAGAAAAAGCGCAGGCAGAAAAATAAATCTGTGTGAAAAGAAATAAAACAAAAAATTAATTAAAATACAACAGAGATTAATAATGAAAAAAGATAAAAATTTTAATTAAAATTAAGCAGAACAAAATTTCGTAGTGAAAATACAAAAAGTAAGAATTAGGCTGAAGTATAAAATATAATATAAAGAGTAGGACTAAAATATGGAACAGGAAAAAATAACAATTAGAAAAATGAACATAGAGGATATTCCTGCTGTTTTTGAAATTGAACAAAGCATATTTTCTATTCCCTGGTCTGAAAAATCATTTAAAGATTCTCTGGAAAGTGAAAATACCAATTTTGTAGTAGCTTTGTGCAATGATGAAATTGTAGGCTACATTGGTATGTATGTATTTGGAGAAGAGGCTGATATATCAAATGTTGCAGTCTCTCTTAAACACAGAAGAAAGCATATTGCCCAGAATATGCTTGACTATATCTTTGATTGGTCACAAAATAAAAAAATAAAAAATCTCACTTTAGAAGTAAGAGAAACTAATGTGCCCGCAATAAAACTATATGAAAAGAATGGTTTTAAGGAGGCCGGCATTAGAAAAGATTATTACGAAAAACCAAAAGAAAATGCAGTTATAATGTGGAAACAAAATCTATAAAATACATTACTTTCCACTATTATTTTACGTGTGAAACCTATAAAATAAAAAATATTTATTTTAGGAGGAAGTTATGAGAAGATACGAAGATGAAAAATTAGTGGAAGTGACTTGCAATAAATGTGGGAAGAAATTAATCGTAGAAAATGAAATTATAAAAGAAGGCAATTTTACTGTAGAATATAAATGGAACTATTTTTCAAACAAAGATGGAAGAGAACATTTTTTTGATTTGTGCGAAGAATGTTACGACAAAATAACGGGAGAATTTTTAATCCCTGTAGACGACAGGGAATATAAAGAATTGTTATAGAAATTCTGATTTCAGATAGCAACAAAGAATATAAAGCGTTATTGTGAAAATTCTAATTTCTGAGAATGACAGGAAAAATAAAGAACTTATTTGGAATTCCTGTAGGTAGTAAAAATAAAAAGTAACTGTAGAATTGCAGAAAAGAAAGAGGAAGAGAATGTTAGACGTATGTTTGTTAGGTACAGGAGGAATGATGCCAATTCCCAGAAGATGGCTGACATCTTTAATGTGCAGATATAATGGAAGTAACATATTAATTGATTGTGGGGAGGGTACACAGGTTGCAGTGAAACAGAAGGGATGGACCTTTAAACCAATTGATGTAATATGCATAACACACTATCATGCTGATCACATAAGTGGACTTCCGGGCCTGTTGCTTACTATGGGAAATGCTGAAAGAAAAGAGCCACTTACAATGATTGGACCAAAAGGTTTGGAAAGAGTTGTAAGGGCACTTAGAACAATTGCACCTGAACTTCCTTTTGATATAAAGTTTATTGAATTATCAGAAGATTTGGAGACAATTCAGTTTGAAGAATACAGAATAAAAGCTTTTAAGGTAAAACATAGCATAACATGTTACGGATATTCAATTGAAGTGGACAGAAGCGGAAAGTTTGATGCCACAAAAGCAAAAGAACTGGATATACCAATAAAAAAATGGAGTCTTTTACAAAAAGGTGAAACAGTTGAGGCAGACGGCCGGGTTTTCACACCTGATATGGTAATGGGACCCCCACGAAAAGGTTTAAAAGTAACATATGCAACTGACACAAGACCTGTTGCAAACATTGCTAAAGCTGCAAAAGATGCAGATTTATTTGTGTGCGAAGGAATGTATGGAGAACCTGATAAAGAAGAAAAAGCGAAAGAACACAAACATATGACTTTTGTGGAAGCTGCAAACATCGCAAAAGAAGCCAATCCAAAAGAAATGTGGCTGACACACTACAGCCCATCTCTTGTAAAACCATGGCTTTATTTAGATACGGTTACAGACATTTTCCCAAATGCAAAGACAGGAAAAGATGGGATGTCTGTTGATTTAATGTTTGAAGATTAGAAAAGTAGAGGTATTGTTTTGAAAGATATAAAAATATTAGCAATTGAAAGTTCGTGTGACGAAACAGCAGCAGCAGTTGTTGTTAATGGAAGAGAAGCGCTATCTAACGTCATATCTTCACAAATAGATTTACATACATTATATGGAGGCGTAGTACCTGAAATAGCTTCAAGAAAACATATTGAAAACATTAACTATGTTATCGAGAAGGCTTTATCAGATGCTAAAACAACATTAGATGAAATTGATGCAATAGGAGTTACATACGGACCAGGGTTAGTAGGCGCACTTTTAGTGGGAGTAGCGGAAGCGAAAGCTATATGTTTTGCTAAAGATATTCCTTTAGTTGGAGTACATCATATTGAAGGACATATTTGCGCCAATTATGTGGAAAACAAAGAGTTAGAACCACCATTTGTATGCCTTGTTGTATCGGGTGGACATACTCACCTTGTTGTGGTAGAAGATTATGGCAAGTATAAGATTCTTGGAAAAACAAGAGACGATGCCGCAGGAGAAGCCTTTGACAAAGTGGCAAGAGCAATAGGCTTAGGATATCCAGGTGGTCCTAAAATAGATAAAATTTCAAAGGATGGAAATCCACATGCATACGAATTTCCTAGGGCAAAAATAACTGACAGTGTATATGACTTTAGTTTCAGCGGTTTGAAATCTGCTGTACTAAATCAGCTTAACTTGTCAAAAATGAAAGGCGAAGAAATTAATCCTGCAGACGTGGCTGCATCATTCCAAAATTGCGTGGTGGATACCTTGGTAACACGTGCAATGCATGCACTTGAAGAAACAGGCATGAAAAAGTTTGCAATAGCAGGTGGGGTGGCTTCAAATACAGCCATTAGAAAAGCCTTTAAGGAAGAATGTGAAAAACGTAATGTAGAATTTTATCATCCATCACCTATTTTATGTACAGACAATGCTGTTATGATTGGCTCTGCAGCATATTATGAATATATTAATGGAGTTCGTTCCGGTTGGGACTTAAATGCAATACCAAATTTAAAATTAGGAGAAAGATAATGAAAATATCAGCTATTGTACTTGCAGCAGGAAGTGGCAGTAGAATGCAAAGCAGTAAAAAGAAACAGTTTATGGAAATAAAAGGGAAGCCTCTTGTATGGTATTCCCTTTTTGCGTTTGAAAAATATGGAGTAGATGAAATCATACTTGTAACAGGTTCGGAAGATATAGACTTTTGCAAAAAAGAAATAGTAGAAAAATATAATTTTACAAAAGTAAAAGACATTGTAGCCGGCGGAAAAGAAAGATACGAATCAGTGTATAACGGTTTAAAACATATATCAGGAGACATTGTACTTATTCACGATGGCGCCAGACCTGTATTAACAAATGAAATAATAGAAAGAGGCATTAATGGCGCAATAAAAGATAATGCCTGTGTTGTTGGTGTACCTGTTAAAGATACAATAAAAATAGTAAATGAAAATAATGAAGTGGTAGACACACCAAACAGAAACACGTTGTGGATAACTCAAACTCCGCAATGTTTTAAGACAACTATGATAAAGGAAGCCTATCAAAAAATGATGGCATTAAATGCTGAAAATATTACTGATGATGCAATGGTAATGGAACAGTTTGGACATGCAAAAGTAAAATTCATAGAGGGAGATTATAAAAATATAAAAGTAACAACTCCCGAAGACATATCTGTAGTAGAAAGTTTCTTACAAGATTAAGAAAACGAAAACACTATAGCAATCTATTTGGCATTTAAATAACAAACAGGTTCCAAATTTTCACTTGCATGTAGGCACAGAGAGATAAACGAAAAGTCATTTATACGAATTGCTCCGCACATAAGTGCTCCCCCAATTCGTCATCTCACTGGCATATCGATCTCCATTAGAGAGCTTATAGGCTCGTGAGAAGGCGTGTAAAAAGTACAAATGACAAAAAAAGTGTTGACAGATAAAGAAGCATTTGATATTATAGTCAAGCACGTTGAAAAACGGGCGTACGGAGAGGTGTCCGAGTGGTTTATGGTGCCGGTCTTGAAAACCGGTGTGGTTAGTCCCACCGTGGGTTCGAATCCCACCTTCTCCGCTGTAGAGAAAACTACACATATTAAGAAGACATACGAATACAACTGCTTGGAGAAGTACCCAAGTGGCTGAAGGGGCTCCCCTGGAAAGGGAGTAGGTCGTTAATAGCGGCGCGAGGGTTCAAATCCCTCCTTCTCCGTTTGAAACTACTCCAAAGACTTTTCTTGAAAAGGTTAAAAAAGTTGTTGACAAACATAAATAAGTATGTTAAATTAATATGGCTGTTG